>JAHBXR010000029.1 GCA_019636335.1 Pirellulales bacterium | reverse complement strand
CCATGCTCTCCTTTTCGCCACCTCTCGCCAATGCTGACGACTTCACCATTCCCCAATGCGCATCAGGTGCGGAAGAAGCGATCGCTGTGATTCGCGAACACTACTCCAAGAGCCGATTAGTCTAAAGCGGGCGAAGAGACTCGAACTCTCGACATCCAGCTTGGGAAGCTAGCGCTCTACCAACTGAGCTACGCCCGCAATTTTGGTGGGCGAGCAGTGTTGTTCGCGTCACCGTGTCTTGAAGTATAGCTGGCTCTTGAGGGGGTGCAAGGAACGAGATCGGACGGACGGCCCTTTAACGCCGCAGCCAGCGACGCGAACGGCCGGTGGGGACCGGCGTGATCGGTGCGGGATTGTCGTCGTCGGGCGTCGTTGCCACTGGGCGCGCCCGAGAAAGCTCGCGCAGCTCCCGCTCGGCCCGCGCTTCGTGCGACTCGGCACGCGGCGCCTCGGCGCGAAACGATTCGTGGTGGGGTGGGGCGGGCATCGGAGGGCGCGCGATGCCGATATCCATGCCTTCGCCAAAGTAGTATTTGCGGGCCTCGGGGTTGTTCAACACCTCTTCGGGCAGCCCGTGACACAAGACGCGACCATCGCGGATGACATAGCTGCGGTCGGTGATCTGCAGCGTCTCGCGCACCTGGTGGTCGGTGATGAGAATGGCGATGCCGGCCGCGCGCAGTCCGCGGATAATCACCTGAATGCTGTCGATCGTGACCGGATCGATGCCAGTGAAAGGTTCGTCGAGCAAGATCAGCTTGGGGTCGGAGACCAACGCGCGGGCGATTTCGAGTCGGCGGCGTTCGCCCCCGGAGAGGCTCATGGCGAGCGACTTGCGCAGCTTGGTGATCTTGAATTGCTCGAGCAACTCGTCGCAGCGGCGTTTGCGCGTCGGGCGATCGATGCCCAGCATCTCCATCATGCCGAGCAGATTCTGCTCGACGGTGAGCTTGCGGAAGACGCTCGACTCTTGAGCGAGATAGCCCATGCCGCCGTCGCGGGCGCGGCGATACATCGGCCATTGGGTGACATCCTGTCCGCCGAGCATGACCGTGCCGGCATTGGGCTCGATCATGCCGCAGGCCATGCGGAAGCTGGTCGTTTTGCCGGCTCCATTGGGTCCGAGTAGCCCGACGATTTCTCCGGGCTCGACCAAGAAGTCGACGCCGTCGACCACGCGGCGGCGGCCGTAAATCTTGACCAGTCCCTGGGCTTCGAGCAGCGGCATGTCGATGGTCCTCCGTGACGGGCGCAGGTAGCCAATCCCTTGCCCCGCGCCTTCGTAGCGCTGCGCCACGGCATGAGAAACTCGCGCCGGCCGCTGCGTTCGATGGGTTGTCCTAACGGCAGCTTAGCGGATGGCCCCCATGCGGCGGAAGTTCGGATAGAACGGGAGGGTCATTTCGCGGCCAAATGCCCGTACGGAAAAGCTATAGGGCGCTTCCCAGGCGTGGGGCCAATAGACGAACAGGGCCCGGCCGACGATCAGCGAGCGGTCGACGAAGCAATCGTCGACCCAGAGCCGCCCATCTTGACTGCGGGGGCTGTTGTCCCCCAGCAGGAAGAACTGCTCGGGCCCCAGCGTAAACTCCATGCCGCGGCGGCGGCGCATGGCCGGCCAGCGGTCGGGTTGCGACATGAAGTCGACCAGGGCACTGCGGCTGAGGCCCGCAATCGAGTCGGCCGGCGAATAATCGGACAGCGCCGACCAGCGACCGGCGTCGTTCTTGTTGGTGGCGATGTAGTACACGTCGCGCAGGACCCGCAGGCCGCCGACGCGCAGGCTGGCTCCCTCGGCGCCGACGCCGAGGGGGGCGAGATCGGCCGGAGTGGGCATGGCGGCGTCTGGCAAGGTGAACTCGGTCGGCGCGTCGAACGAGATCGGCTGATCGTCGATCCACAGAAGCAGCCGGTCGTCGATGTTCGCGAAGCGGATGTTCCAAGTGCCGGCGCCGCGAATCGGCGTCTGGGCCGTGGCGGAAAAGTCGGGCAAGCGATCGATCGCCAACGTCATCTGGCCGGTCGCCAGATCGAACCGCGCCTGCAAACGCGCACCCCCTTCGACGAGCTCGAGGATCGCGCGGCCGGTCTCGCCGCGCGAGGTGAGCTGACATTCCAGAGCCAGATCCGAGACCCAATGCAGCCCGAGCGATGACGTGTCGGGGGCCGGACCGTTCTCGTCGTTGTAGCGCGTCGCGATGGGATCGGGACAATACGACATGTTGTAGCCCGTGAAGTCCGAGATCAACTGCGGCTGCGGCGGGCGCATCGATTCGCGCGGCGCACTCCCTTCCATGGCCAGCCAGTCTTCGAACGAGGGGACGATGTGGCGATAGCGAATCCAATGTTCGCCCGAGGTCGCGGCGTCGATCTCGAACGAACGCGTGTTGTCGGGCGAAGTCCAGCCGCTGCCTGCCGAACTCTGCGTGGGCGAATCCGAACTTGGGTCGGCCTGCCAGCGCGGCAGCCAGCCCCGCGCGAACATGTCTTCGGACAGGTAATCGTTGTCGTAGACCGGCTGCAGCATCGCGGTCGTCGTCTCGTGGGGTTTGCGCAGCATGACGAAATCAGCGTCCTCCGCTCCGCGCACGTAGAGATCGCCGTGATAGATGCGGATTGTTTCGTTCGGCAGGCCGACGAGCCGCTTGATGTAGTTCGTCTGCGCTTCTTCGGGAAAACGAAAGACCGTCACGTCCCAGCGTTGGGGCGGATCGAGCGCGAGCGGCAGCTTCGAGGCAATAATCCGATCGCCGCTGTAAGAGGGGACGATCGGCTGGCCGGGCAACTCGGGCGTCAGGTCGATTGTGAAACGGCAGTTCGGGCAGGTGCAGGCCAGCACCTCGACGTCGGGCACCGGCTCGCCCGTGTGGGGATCGAAGCGGCCCGCCAGCCGCGCCCCGCTGCGGGCATCGATCTCGTCGCTCGCGTTCGACTGCCACGAGTAGCCGCAATTCTCGCAGACGAGATCCTTGTGACGTCCCATCAGCGTGGGGGCCATCGAGCCGGTCGGAATGACGAACGCCTCGGCTTCGAACGAGCGAAACAGAAACGCCATGATGAACGCGAGCAGGATCGATTCGATCGTCTCGCGCGAGCTGCCCGCGTGATGCGGCGCGGGGCGTGCTGCGACGGGCGCGGTGTCTGTCTCGGCAGTGCTCATAGGCGTGCGATAGGGGCGTGTATCCAGTTAGCGGATGGCACGCACTTTCGAAAGATCGGGAATCTGCAAGGTCAGGTTGCCCAGGTCGAGCAGGCGGCTGGGCAAGTGTACGAACAGTGGCCGGCCGACGAGCAAGCTCGCCGGCACGGCGGGGCCATCGAGCCACATGCGGCTGTCTTCCGACAGGCAGCTATTGTCCCCCAGCACAAAGTATTCATCGGTCCCCAGGGCGTGCGGCTGCGCGACGGCCCAACGTGCATCGAGCGGGCGCGTGTAGTAGATGTCGCGCAGCACGGCGAGATCGGTTACCTCGAGCGCGGCCCCGATGCTGCCGATCGCGAAGGGACGCGTGGTCGGTTGCCGGGGGAGATTGCTCGGTTCGAATGGGTACGGCTCGAACACCAGCCGATCGTCGATCGCCAACAGGAACTGCCGATCGACCAGGGACAGCTCGACGTGCGCTGCCGATAGGGGGAGCCATCGCTGCACCTTGGCCGAGGCGACGAGCCGACCGTTGTGCTCCAACTCGGCGTGCCCCGTCGCGAGGTCGATCTGCGCGACAAAAACTTCGCGTCCGTCGGTGGCATACCAGGCGAGCCGGCCGTGGGTCGAAGTTGTGACGCGGCAGCGCAGCAAAAGGTCACGGACCGTGCTGACGTGCTCGATGCGCCGCGGACGCGTCTGGTTGTAGCCCGAGTCGTCGGTGATGGGGGCGTCTTCCACCAGTTGGCCCTGGCCCGACACGCGGCGGCAATGATGGTAGACGAGCCAATCGACGTCGGCTTCGCGGATGTCTTCGGCAGATTCGATCTCGGGAGCGAGCTTGTCGCCGTGGCAACGAAACAGGCCGCCAGCCGCACTCCAACGCGTGTCCTCTTCCCCTTGCCAGCGCGGCGGCAGTTGCGAAAGACGTGTCGGCTGGTAGCGGCTGTCGTGAACGGGAATGGCGACCGCACGCTGCTCGGCGAGCGTTTTTCTAGCCAATTGCCCGTCGATATAGACATCGCCGTCGCGGATCTGCACCGCTTCGCCCGGCAGGCCGACGATGCGTTTGATGTAAACCTTGTGCGCGATCTCGGGAGAGCGGAAGACGGCCACTTCCCAACGCTGGGGCGGATCGAACAGAAAAGCCGACTTGTGGACGAGCAGCCGGTCGCCGTTGATGTCGCGTCGCACGGCGAGGTCGTTTTCGTAGTAGCCGCAATTGGGACAGACGGCGCGCAGCGAGCCCGGCGCATAGACGTTGCGGTTATCGACCAGCTCGTCGCTGCCACACGCAAAGGGCTGGCCACAGTCCTCACACAGGACGTCGCGGTGCAGGCCGACGACCGTTTCGGCCATCGACGCGGTCGGCACGACATAGCTTTCAGCGCACCAGGTGCGAAAGAAGCAGACGGTCAGAATCAGGCAGAGCACCAACTCGACCGACTGACGCCAGGAACTGGCGGTGGAGACCTGTCGTTTTGTGATGCGTGTGGACATGTTGCCTGCGCACACCGAAACGTCGCATGTGCCGATTTTCGGATCACGCCCTCGTGCCGGTTCGGTCCGTTCGCCCTGCTTGCGGCGGGTCGCCTCGTGCCAGCAGTGCCTCTCCGCCGCTTGTTTCAGCTAATTTTCCGCCCCGGTGTCGAGCACGGCAAGGAACGCCTTCTGCGGAATGTCGACGCTGCCGATCGACTTCATACGCTTCTTGCCTTCGCGCTGTTTGGCCCACAGCTTGCGTTTGCGGGTAATGTCGCCGCCGTAGCACTTGGCGGTCACGTTCTTGCGGATGGCCGAGATCGTCTCGCGGGCGATCACGCGACTACCGATGGCGGCCTGCAGGGCGATTTCGAACATGTGCCGGTCGATCTCGCCGCGGAGCTTCTTGACCACGGCCCGGCCGCGCCGTTCGGCGTCGCGGCGGTCGCAGATCACGCTCAGCGCGTCGACACGCTTGCCGCCGACCAGGATATCGAGCTTCACTAGCTCGGCGGGGAAGTAGCCCAACAGTTCGTAGTCCATCGTCCCGTAGCCACGGGTGATGCTCTTGAGCTTGTCGTGCATGTCGTAGATCACCTCGGCCAGGGGCAGATCATACGTGACGATGGCCCGCGTCGGGCCGAGGTACTCGGTGCGCTGATAGACGCCGCGCCGATCGGTGCAGAGCTTCATCACCGGGCCGATCGACTCGGTGGGGAGGACGAAGTTCACGCGCACCACCGGCTGGCGGAATTCCTCGATCAGGCCCGCCTCGGGCACCTTTTGCGGGTTGTAGATCCGCAGCGTTTCGCCCGTCTTGGTGACGATTTCGTAGGTCACGTTCGGCGCGGTCTGCACCAGGTCGAGATTCGCCTCTTGCTCGAGACGCTGTTGCACGATCTCCATATGCAGCAGGCCGAGAAAGCCGCAGCGGAAACCAAAGCCGAGGGCGTCGCTCGTCTCGGGCTCGAACTCGAAGCTGGGGTCGTTCAGGCTCAGCTTGGTGAGGGCGTCGCGCAATTCGTCGAATTCTTGACCATCGGACGGATAGAGCCCGCAAAAGACCATCCGTTTCGGCGACTCGTAGCCGGGCAGCGCGAGCGAGGCATCGGCGCCTGGCACGGAGACAGTATCGCCGATATGTACGTCCTTGATGTTCTTGATGTTGCAGATGAGATAACCCACCTGCCCGGCGCGGAGCGTGTTGCAGGCCTTGCGTTGCGGTACGAACTGTCCCAGCTCGAGCACCTCGTGCGTGGTGCCCGTCTTGAGAAAGCGAATCTTCTGACCCTTCTCGATGGTGCCATTCATGAGCCGCACGTAGGTGATGGCGCCGCGGAACTCGTCGTAGTGCGAATCGAACACCATCGCCTGCAGCGTCGCGTCGGGATCGCCCGTGGGAGGGGGCACGCGCTCGATGATCGCGGCCAGCAGATCTTCGACGCCGGCTCCCGACTTGCCGCTGCAGCGCAGCACCTCGTCGGGGGCGATGCCCAAGACCGATTCCATCTCGCGCGTGACCTCGTCGGGACGAGCGTGGTTGAGATCGATCTTGTTCAGTGCCGGCACGATCGTCAGGTCGTGGGTGATGGCGGCGTAAGCGTTGGCGACGGTTTGCGCCTCGACCCCCTGGAAGGCGTCGACCAGCAGCACGGCCCCCTCGCAGCAGGCCAGGCTGCGCGAGACTTCGTAATGGAAGTCGACGTGCCCCGGCGTATCGATCAGGTTCAACTCGTACGTTTCGCCCTGGTACTCGTGGCGGATGGCGACGGCGCGGGCCTTGATCGTGATGCCACGCTGCCGTTCGAGCTCCATATCGTCGAGAATCTGGTCGCGCAGCTCGCGCTGCGAAACCGTGCCCGTACGTTCGAGAATACGATCCGCCAGCGTGCTCTTGCCGTGGTCGATATGGGCCACGATCGAGAAGTTGCGGATGTGCTTGATGTCGAGCTTGGACAAGGGAGTGGATTCCGAAGGATCGAGCGCAGGGGTCGTGACCTACGCGGGGTTTTGTTTCTGATGCGCGAGGCGTGCCACGCCGGCGGCGCCGAGGTAACCGGCATCGCCGCCGAGGCTGGCATAGTCGATCGTGACACGTTCGGCCAGCACGGGGAACGCCCTGCGGCGCACCTCCTGCCGCACGTGTTCGAGGAAGCGTCGCCCCAGGGGCGCGGCATGTCCGCCAAAGGTCATGGCCCCCCCCAGCACGACGCCCGAGGGATCAATCGTGTGCATGAGCGTGACGGCGCCAATGCCGACGTAGCGTGCCGTTTCGAGAATCAACTCGAGCGAGAGGTCATCGCCGGCTTCGGCCTCCTCGGCCAGCAACTTCGGCGTGACGGCTTCGCCCGCGTCGATGCGCTGCTGCAGGCTGGTGGCCCGCCCGGCGAGCAACGCTTCTTCCGTGCGACGAATCACCCCCGTGGCGCTGGCGTAGGCCTCGAGATGTCCGCGCTGACCGCAACCGCACATGCGCGCGTCGTCGCGATAGTCGATAATGATATGCCCGCACTCGGCGCCGTGGCTGTTCTCGCCTTCGATCAGCAGGTCGCCGATGATCACGCCGCAGCCGACGCCGGTGCCCAGCGTGAAGAGTACCATGCTCGACAATTCGCGCCCGCTCCCGACCCAATACTCTCCATACGCGGCGGCGTTGGCATCGTTCACAAAGGTGACGGGCCGCCCGCAGTGATGGCTCAGCCGGTCGCGGATCGGAAAGTTGAACCAACCCGGCAGATTGTGGGGCTCGAGCAGCATGCCGGCCGGCACGTCCATCGTGCCCGGCGAACCGAGCCCTACCTGGGCGATGTCCACGATCGCCAGTCCGACACCGTCGGCAAGCTCGCGCATCGTGTCGGCCATACGGCGAGCGCCGTCGTCGGGGCCGCGGGGGCTATCGGTCGGAATCGACCGCCAGGCCACGGTCCGTCCCAAATCGTCGACTAATCCGATCTTGATGTTTGTTCCGCCCAGGTCCACGCCGAAGTAATAAGGGGGACGGGCCTCGGTGATCGGAAGCAGGGGGCGAGCGTTCGACATGAGGGGCGCGCGAAGCGTAACCGCTTTCGAGAACGGAGGTTCCGGGGCAAGACGTTCGCCACGGCGCGCGGGCTGCAAGAGGGGCCAGCCACCGGCTTAATCGGGGTGTGCAAGTCAGACATACGAGTATAGAGTGGCTGCCGAAACTGGGCAATCGCACTTGCATCCGCGGCCGCCGCCGCAGGCTGCCCATAAACATTTGCTAGTTAGCGGTTTAGGTCTGAACGATTCGTCTCGCGGGCAACTTGCCCTCGAAACCTTCGGCCACCGGACGGGGTAATACCATTCGACCGCGCTGGAGTATGCCCGGGAACACGGAAGAACAGAGAGAGGTCTGTCGATGCGACGTTTGTGCGTTTCCGCCGTTTGTGCTTCGCTCGTGTTGGGTGGAGCAGGATGGATCGTGACTGGCTCGGCTACGTCGGCGGTGGCCGCTGCCCCTGCCAACGAAGGCGATGGTCGCATCGGGCTCGAGATCAACGACTTTACGCTTCGAGACCACTTGGGTGCGACGCATTCTTTGAAGTCCTTGGCCGGCAAGCAGGGGACGGTCGTCGTCTTCCTGGGGGCCGATTGCCCGCTGGTCAAGCAATACGCCCCGCGTCTGACGGAGCTCGCCGACGAGTTCAAGAACCAGGGGGTGAACTTCGTTGGCATCAACTCGAACCGGCAGGATTCGGCCACCGAGATCGCCGCGTCGGTCCGAACGACTGGGCTCAACTTTCCCGTGTTGAAGGACGTCGGCAACGTCGTGGCCGATCAGCTCCGTGCGGTGCGCACCCCCGAGGTCTTCTTGCTCGACGCGGATGGCGTCGTGCGGTACTGGGGCCGCATCGACGATCAATACGGCTTCATGCAGGGTGTGGCGTACCAGAAAGCGGCTCCTGGACGGCGCGATCTGGCCGAGGCGATTCGAGAGGTGCTCGCCGATAAGGACGTGAGCGTGGCGGTCACGTCGGCGCCAGGCTGCCTGATCGGCCGCGTGCGCGAGACCGATACCTCGGGCGAAGTCACCTACACGAATCAGATCGCCCGCATCTTCCAGAACCACTGTGTCGAGTGCCATCGGCCGGGCGAGATCGCTCCCTTCGCCATGACGACCTACGACGAGGTGCTCGGCTGGGGGGACATGATTAAGGAAGTCGTGCGCGAACAGCGCATGCCGCCGTGGCACGCCGACAAGCAGTACGGCCATTTCTCGAACGACGTGAGCCTGACCGATGAAGAGAAGGGGCAGATCTATGCCTGGGTCGACGCGGGCTGTCCCGAAGGTGAACAATCGGACCTGCCCGCTCCGCGCGAGTTCGCCACGGGTTGGCAGATGCCGCAGCCCGATCTGGTGCTGGCGATGGGGGAGAAGCCCTTCCACGTGCCGGCCACCGGGTATGTCGATTACAAGTATTTCACGGTCGATCCCGGTTTCACCGAGGACATGTGGGTGCAGGCGGCCGAAGCCCGGCCTGGCAATCGCGAGGTCGTGCATCACATCATCGTCTTCGTGAAGTCGCCGAACGATCGCAGCCAGGGCTTTGGCGCCTTGTCGGGCTTTCTGGTGGCGACCGCGCCGGGCGCCAAGCCGATGATCGCCCCCGATGGCATGGCCAAGTTCATTCCCAAGGGTTCGAAGCTCGTCTTCCAGATGCACTACACGCCCAATGGTCGCGCGACGGACGATCTGAGCTCGGTGGGGCTCAAGTTCGTGAAGGCCAGCGAGGTGCAGCACCGTCTCGAGACGAAGAGCGCGGCGAATCCGTTCTTTGCGATTCCGGCCTTCGAGTCGGACTACGCGGTAGACGCCTACAAGAAGTTCCGCCACGATTCGTTGCTCGTCTCGCTCTATCCGCACATGCACCTGCGGGGCAAAGCGTTCCGCTACACGGCTATCTACCCCGACGGCAAGGAAGAAGTGCTGCTCGACGTGCCGCGCTACGACTTCAACTGGCAGAACACCTACGTCTTCGACGAGCCGAAGTTCATGCCCAAGGGGACGCGGCTCTATGCGAAGGCGGTGTTCGACAACTCGGAAGAAAACCTGGCGAACCCGGATCCCTCGCGTGAAGTGACCTTCGGCGAGCAGACGTATGACGAGATGATGATCGGCTTCTTCGATGCCGTGGAACTCAACAAGTCGTCGGACCTGCCCGGCAATAAGCAGCGCGATGAAAAGGTCGCGCGGCAGCCGAACGAGAACGACTCGGCCAGCAACGACTGAGCCAAGCGATTGCTTTTCGAGAAGACACTTCTAAGAGGCACAAGCGACTGGCTTGTGCCTCTTTTTCGTAGCAATCACGGTACAAAGGGGAAGTATTCCCCGGCCTGCTAGGATCACAGGATGCGATCCGGGTAGCACCGACGATGGTGCGGCGCGACGTCGCGCATGACAACACACTCGAGTCGCACCTTCGTCGGTGTTGCGCAGCAACCAGAGGGTCGATCGGGGCCTGCACATTTCAGCAGCGCCGCCTCGCCACAATGTCGGCCTGGTTGAAACGAACCTCTTGTCGCTGCGCGACACCGACGAGCTTCCGACTTCCGCGAGAAAAGTTTCACGCCTGCTGCGGAAACTCGTCGGTGCTACCCCCCCCTCGTCCAGCGTCGAACCCTGTTTTTTGGGTTCCCAGGTTTCACGCGCTCACGATGCGAGGGCCAATTTAGCAAGGGCAACCCGAACTTTTGACTCTGACAAGGCACGAGAGTGTCGGCGTTTTTCTTCCTCAGGCGTCCTCGCCAGGCCGCTGCTTGGTCCAGAGCGCGAAGAGAAAGACCAGCAGTCCGACGTAGGCCAGCAGATCCGTGACGAAGTGCAATACGGTCTGTGCGAGGATCGAAAAGGGGAGATCCGTCATGCCTCTGCTGGGGCTGGCAAATTGCACGAGCGTCGTCAGCAGCAGCACGAAGCGCAGGCCCAGCGCCAGGCCAATGCCGAGCATGGCGATCATCGTCGCGGTTTTCAGGTTCATCGTGGTTGGCCATCCTCACGGAGAAGAGTGCGTGGTTTGCCGAGGTGATCTTCCGCGCGAGCGCGTGTACTCGCGTAAAGCAAACAGCAGGATGACCACCGGTGGCCAGGAAATCCAGGGCCAGAGCGTTTGCCACCGGGGGGGCGTGGAGGCCACGTTGCAGACAAAGGAGACAGTCTGCCGCTCCGTAGCGCCGGTGATCTCGACGTCGATTTGCCACTCGCCGGGTTCGATGAGGAAGGGGCGCGCCACATGGTGTGGTCCGGCGATGTCTTGATCGCGAGTGGCGCTTACGATCGTGGTGGGACCGGAGTTGGATTCATCGGTCTGCCGCCGGGCCGAGACTTCGACCGTCGCGTCGTCGATCGGTGTCAGCGTCGTGGCGTCCTGGACGAAGACGCTGATCACCGCCGTACCCTGGTAGAGTGGCGCCGGCGTCAGCACGGTGACGTGGTAGCTGCCGGCCGTTTGCGATAGTCGTACCTGGCCGAGATCGGCCCGAGCCACGTTCGTCGAGAGCAGCACGACGAGGACGGTAAAGATAAAGGTTGTCCGATTTATTCTTGACGGGCCATTCACTTTCGCCACTTCGTGGCTGCATGACACTCGCGTTTTGCGTCTGATCGGGAGAGGACTCATCATTTCGTTACCCCGTGGCCAGCATCGTGCCACGCATCTGCATTGGTTGAAAGATGATCCACAGGCCGAGCAGGTAAAATGCCACAACGAGCGTGCCCCACGGCAACATGGTCGCGATTCGTTGCCGAAGCGTCGTTCGGTTGCCCAGTCGATAGAGCGTGTGCAGCGACAAGAGCAGTCCCAGGCCGAGGACGAGCATCTCGGACTTCAAGAGCCAACCGGGCGGCGCCGCGCAGCAGCCACATTGCCAGTCGGGCGCAGCAAAGGTAGCGAGATGCAGATCCGTGAGAAATCGCTGCGTCACCGGAATCACCGTTCCCACGCTCGTGGCCAGGTGAAAGCCGAAATGGACGATCCACATCGCCACGCCGATCGGCACGAGGCACATCGCATCGCGGCAGAACACTTCGCGCGCGGAGCGATATGCGGCGCCGCCGAAACGCGTCAGAGTGGTCACGCCGGCAAAGAGCAGCAGCGGCAAGAAGATCACTTCGATGGCGAACACGATCGCCACGAAGATCGCCGCGGGAATGCCGAGCCGAGCCGCGACGCGATCTTGCCACTCGAGCACGGGACCTACCATTCCAGCGGCATTGGCGAACGCCCCGAATGCCAGCACGACCACCAGCGCGGCGATATCGGGCCGGAGACTCCAGCGACCGACGCCCGAGCGCGGCTCGTCGCGCGTGAGATCGCTGGCGGGCAAGATCGGCAGCAAGCCGATATTGTTCGCCGGGCACGCGCGCACGCAATCGAGACAAAGCGTGCAATCGAGATTGCCCTGCTTCTGCGGCAGGAAGAGATTCATCTGGCAGCCCGACTGCTGCGAAGTGCCTTGCAGACAGGCGTGCGATGCACAGGATTGGCAGGTGGCCATCTCGCGCGGACGCAGTTCGAAGGGCGAAACGAGCGACTGCACAAAATGAAACTGCCCGATCGGGCAGACGTATTTGCAGAACGAGCCGCGACGAAACGCGGTCTCGACCGTGAGCGCCGCCCCGAAGTAACCAACCACCAGCCAGGCGGTCCAGAAGGGACTCGACCAAAGTCCAAAGACCTCGTAGCAGCCGAGGTAGATTATCACCAGCGCGACGGCGATCCATTTCGATCGCAAGGGACGCGGCAAGTTACGTCCCGCGGGCAGCCACCGGCCGAGCAGTTGTCGCGGCAGCGTGAAAGGACAGGCAAAGCAGAAGAGATTTCCCACCGCGAGCAACGCGAGCACGGTGAAGCCGCGCCAGTGCGTCCATGGCAGCACGCCCGCCAGGTTCGTCGGCGCCAGGGACGGACCGGTGAAACCGTCGAAGACCACGGCCGCGGCCAGCAGCAACATCGCCACTTGCACGAGGGTTCTCGTGTGCCGCCATCTTGCTACCCGGTTGAGGAACCTGGGCCGCAGCAAGTCGAGGGGGGCACGGCGCCAGGTTTTTTTTGGCGAGCTGTTAAGATCGCTCACTGTGGCGCCCACTGTCAGAACGGTGGCGCGAGCGTGCGAAGCGCCGCGCAGCAACGACATCAACAGCCAGGCGACCGGAAGTAGAAACAGCACGGAGCCGGGAATCCACATGATCGCGCCGGCGATCGCCTGATCGGTCAAAGGATTGCTGCCTGCGTCGTGCGGCAACTGCGCGTAGTGCGCGTAGATCACGGTGGGCGAAAAGCAGAAGATTGCCGAGAAGATCGTATTCTGTACGTCGGCCAGCAGCAGGTAGGGGATCATCGCCCAGCGCGACCAGCGGGCCACGCTGGGGTAGGGCTGCACGACCGGCCACCAGAAGAGCAGGCCGGCCATCAGAAACGAGGCGTGCTCCGCCTCGTGCCAGGCCGCTTGCGCCAGCGCTTTTTCGTAGAGCGCCGGCACGTGCCACAACCAGATGGTCAACACCGGCACGCCCCAGCAGATCACCGGATGCGCGAACAGGTGCAGCACGGTTTGCACGGGACCGGGTCGCAGAAACGGGCCGATCCACTCTCGCTGCATGTACCCCGGCAGCCCGCGCAACAGCGGGAGCGCCGGCGCACCCAGCCAGATCAGCGGCGGCGCCACCATCATCAGCAAGAGATGCTGCAGCATGTGCAGCGACAGACGCCACTCGCCCAGCGCGTCGAGGGGCGAGACCAGCGCCAACAGAATCGCCGCGAGACCGCTGCAAAAACAAGTCAGCCGCAGCCCAGTGAACTCGCCGGGATTCGTCCGCCGCAGCAACCGCCAGCCGCGAAGGTAAAGGAGCGCCGTCGTACCCAGCGAGAAAAAGAGCCACGGTTCCCAATTCCAGGTGCGCAGCGGGGCGTCGAGGAGCGGGGACATGGCGCTTACTCGCCGCCGGAGCCGGCCGACGTCTCGGGGATGGCCGCGTCGCGCGCGGCGGCTTCACGATCGGGCCGCAAACGCTCGAGAAACGCGACCAGCGTCGTAATCTCGGCCGACGAGAGCTGCCGACCGTAGGCGGGCATGTCCCCTCCGCCTTGCACGACTTGCCGCACGAGCTCGTCATGATCCAACCGCACGGCCACGCCGTCGAGGTCGGGTCCGCGATGACCTCCCAGGCCGCCAATGGCGTGGCAATTGCGACAATTCTTGTTCTGCATCACGAGCGCGCCCTGCAACTCGACCGGCGAGAGGGTTTTCACCAGTGACACGGGCGTGGGATCGGCGCTCCAGCCCGTCATGTCGGGAGACCAAGGGGCCGTCGCGCCGAGATAACTCAGCACGCCAAGCGTCGTAAAGACCAACAGCACGACCGCCACGGCCAGTGGTCGCCGCCGCGGACTGCGTTCTCCCCGACCGCCGATGATCGGCACGAGCACCAGCAGGGTGATTCCCAGCGGCACGATACCCAGGAGCATCGGTCCTTCGAGACTCGGGGGACAAAGGGCCGCCAGGGCAAAGACCCACAAGAAGGGCCAGTCGGGGCGCGGATCGGCCTCGATCAACGTGGGATCGGGGGGACCGTTCGGTCCATACGGTCCGACCCAGGCGGAAAGCACCACGACCACAATCACCGCCAGCGCGCAGGTGACCATGTCGCGGAAAACGCCGTCGGGATAGAACGGCTCGCCACGTTTGATCTCTTCGTGGTACTCGGCGTCGTACTGTTCGGCCGACTTGCCGGGCACGGGAGGTGTCGACACTCCCTGCCGCACGACGAGGTAGAGATGGACCGCCAGAAACGTCAGCAGCAGACCCGGCAGCACGAAAACGTGCATCGCGAAGAAACGGCTCAGCGTTTCCGCGGCGATCGTGGGCCCGCCCAGCATCAATTGCACAACTTGCGGCCCAATGCCGGGAGTACGGCCGGCGATGGCCGCTCCCACGCCGACGCCCCAATAGGCATCTTGATCCCAGCGCAGTACCTGCCCGGTAAAGGCCATGCCGAGCGTGAAGACGAGCAGTCCGACGCCGACGATCCAGGTGGCCTCGCGCGGATACTTGTAGGCCCCCATCAGAAAGACCTGCGTCATGTGGACCAGCAGCATGATGACCATGCCGCTCGAGCCGTAGAAGTGCATCGCGCGCAGGAACCAGCCCAGCGGCTGCTCGTAATTGAGATACTCGAGGCTCGTGTAGGCCTCGTTCGCCGACGGGACGTAGGTCATCGCCAGCAGGATGCCGGTGAGGATCTGCAGGAGGAGCAGCGTCATCGTGGCGCTGCCGAACGAATAGAGCCACGTCGCGCCGCGCGGGATCGGATGCTGCGCCAGCGGCACGATCGATTCGCGGATGCCGAACCGCAGGTCGAGCCACTCGTACAGTTTCACGATGAGCGAACGCATGATGGCGGTAGTTCTTTCTCGCGCTTAGATCGGGTCTTGCAGGGTGGGCAGGTGGCCGCCGAGCACCTCGAGCCGGCCGTTACGAATGCGGTACTTGTATTCGTACAAGCCGCGTGGCGGGGGCCCCGATGCTCGTGCGCCGTCGGAGTAATAAACGCCGCCGTGACAAGGGCAGAGAAACAAACCCGATTCGGGAAACCAGTTCACCGGGCAGCCCAGGTGAGTGCAGTTCACCGCCAGCACGCGGAACGTCTCGTCGCTCAAACGCTGCACGTAGGCAGCCACCTTGTCGACGTTGCCATCCCAGGGCACGCCTCCCGCGTTGCGGTAGGTGGCCAGCCGCGTTTGATTCAGCGGAAAGTCATCGACCGCACCCAGGTCGAGCCAGGTGTCCTTGCGCGGACGCAACACGGGCGAAAGCAAGTAGCCCAAGACCGGTGTCGCGACCAGCACGGCCGCGAGGCCGTTCAGCACCAACGCCACCAGCGTCAAACGCCGCGAGGCCGGGAAAAGTCCGCCGCAGCAGGATGTGCAGTCCGCCGGCTGGGCGGAATCGGGAGTGGTTTCAGTCGATTCGTGCATGACGACTCCCCGGGAGGTCGCTGGCTTCGGGCTGGCCGGCGATCGAACGATCGGCCTCGCGCCGCTCGCTGGCAGCCAGGCTCAGTGCTTGCTTGCGCCAGGCGAGCAGTAGGGCCACCACATCATCGATATCTTGCGGCGACAAGGTCGAATCGGGGGGGCCCTGCAAGCGGCGATAGTCGGGCATCCCCAGTTCCGGGCGGCCCGTGATTACGATGCGCCGTAAAAACTGCTGGCTCGTCAGCGCGAGAAAGGCACTCGCGCGAATATCGCCCGCGTTCTCGCCTCCGCGCCCATCCTCGCCGTGACAGTTTGCGCACGCGCGGCTGAAAACCTGCTCTCCGCGCAAGGCGTCGCCCGCGGGGCCGTCTACCGCCGCGGCGTACGCGGGCAGGTCGGGCGGAAGGGAGTGGTCCGGCGCGGCGCTCCAGTGCTGCTTGATCCCGTCGATGAGCACGTTGATCTGTTCGGGGGTGAGCGTCCCCCCTTGTTCGATCGCGAAGGCCGGCATCAGCGTGCCGGAGCGACCTTGCGAGATGGTGTCGTGGAGCGACTCTTTCGATGCGATCGCCAGGAACAAGGGATCGGCCAGCGGCGGCGCTGCCCCCAGAGTGCCACCGGCGCCGTGGCAACCGGCGCAATTCATGGCGAAGAGCTTGTCGAACTCGAGCACGTCGCGCGGCCGCACGGGACGATCGGCAGGATTCGGACGTCCGCAGCCGGCGAAGCCCACGAAGAACCCCAGCGCCACGATTGCGGCGAGCTGGCGGATCGATCGTCGATAGCGGGTGGCGCGCTGCACGTGCTTCTCTAGTGGGGCTTGTGCGGATGAAGGGGATCGACGGGAGCGTCGGCAGACCAAAGCTTGCTCGTGTAGACCTTCTCGGAGCGCACGACGACCAGACCCGCGACGATGCCAAAGGCGAACTGCGAACCGATGAACCAGGGCCAGCTCACGAGCTCTTCCATCGCGGGATTTAACACGCCGAGCGCCGCGTGCAACGCGCCGGTCCAGATCAGCGGGGCGATCAAGCCCCCCCAGAGCACGGGCCGGCTGGGGAGCATCGGCAGGAGCATGCCGTAGATCAGGCCCACGAATAGCGACAACATCAGGTGAATGAACGTGGCCAGCAAGAGCCGCGTCTGGCTGAACTGTTCGAGTTCGGCGAGCGTGCCCAGGTCGAAGCCGGGAATCGCCATCGCCGCGGCCAGGTTGATCGGATACCAGATGCCACGTCCGGAGATCGCCCCGTAGGCCAGGGCGATCACGGCCATCGCCACGCCGCCGGCCAGGCCTCCCAGGACACCGGCCCGATAGGGGTGAACTTTCTCGGGCAGTTGCATGCGATGGCCCGACATGCCGGGACGCAAATATTCGATTTTGTGGGGGGTGGCGACGATGGGCGAGGCGCGTCGGGCCGGCTCGACGAGCGGTTCTTCGACGTGCGCCCGGCCGGGAGAAAGATCGAGCACCCAACCGCGCACGCCGGCGATGGCGAGCATCAGCCCCAGCAGCGAGAACGCCAGGTTCGTCACCACGCCGGCAGCCAGCAGGCAGATGCCCAGGGCCAGCACGATGGGCCAGGCCGTGGGAGCCGGTAGTTCGAACGAAGCGGCCGGCTCGCCCGAGGGATTCGTGTTGGCATGGTGCTCGTTCGACATCGGTGCGACCTACTTGAGCGCCAGGAAATAGACGACAAACAACAGCACGATCCACACGCCATCGACGAAGTGCCAGTACCAGCCAACCAACTCGACGGAACCGAAGCCCGCCGGCCCGAGCGTGCCGCGGCGGATCAGCTCGATCACGACGAGCATCGTCATGGCCCCCATCGTCACGTGTCCGGCGTGAAAGCCGATCAACGTGAAATAGGTCGAGCCGAAGAGATTCGTGGTGATGGTGACGTGGTGATCGTAGATCAAGCCCTTCCACTCGATTCCCGTCACGATGAGGAACCCGATGGCCAGCGTCACCGTGACCAGTAGCCAGCGGGTGACGCCATCGCGCTGTCCCCGTGAGGCGGCACGCGCGGCGAGCGCAATCGTGAGGCTGCTCGTTACCAGACAGACGGTGCCGATGGCCGGCAGCTTGAAGTCGAGCACCTCGGCGGCGGTCGGCCCAGGGCCGGGGTTTCGATAGTAGAAGAGATACGACACGATCAACGTGCTGAAGAACGCCGCTTCGGTCGTCAGGAAGCAGACCATCGCCACCTTGCCGCGCGCGCTGGGACCCAACTCGGCGTGCGACGTCGACGCGGCGGTCGTGGCGGTGGCTGCATTCATGCGGCAGTTACTCGTAGCGCCAGTCGGGATCGTCGGGATGTTTCAGATCCCATAGAGGGCGGCGGCTGCGCACCTCGGGCACGACCTCGAAGTTGTACGGGGCCGGGGGCGAGGCCGTGGCCCATTCCAGCGTCCACGCATCCCAGGGATCATCGCCAGCCGGCTTGCCGCTGCGCAGCGAGCGGCCGATGTTCACGAACAGCACGAGGAACGCGGCCCCCTGCACGATCACGCCCAGCGTGCTCAGTTGATTCCAGACTTCCCAGCCGTTCCCCTCGGCATAGGTATAGATGCGGCGGGGCATGCCCAGCAGGCCGGCAAAGTGCATCGGCCCGAACGTCAGATTGAAGCCGGCCAGCAGCAGCCAGAAGTTCCACCGCGCGAGCCGCTCGTCGAGCAGTCGGCCGCTCATCTTGGGAAACCAGTAGTAGAGCCCCGCCATGACGGCGAAGATCGTGCCGCCGAACAGCACGTAGTGGAAGTGGGCCACGACAAAGTAGGTGTCGGTCACCTGCCAGTCGATCGGCACGGTGGCGAGCATGATGCCCGTCAGCCCGCCGAGGAGGAACATCGAAAGAAAGCCGAGCGAGAAGAGCATGGGCGAATCGAGTCGCAACTTGCCGCCATAGAGGGTGGCGACCCAGTTGAACACCTTGATCCCCGTCGGCACGGCGATGAGAAACGTCGCTCCGGCAAAAATGGCGTCGAGCGTGGAGCTCATCCCCACGGCAAACATGTGATGCGCCCAGACGCCCAGGCTGATAAAGCCGATGCCCACGGTGGCGGCGGCGACCGACTCGTATCCGAAGATCACCTTGCGCGAGAAGACCGGCACGATCTCCGAGATCATGCCGAAGGCCGGCAGCACGAGGATATAGACCTCCGGATGGCCGAAGAACCAGAACAGGTGCTGCCACAGCAGGGCCGAGCCCCCTTCTTGGGTATCGAAGAAGTGGGCCCCCAGCGAGCGGTCCAACAGCAGCATGATCTGCGCTGCCGTCAGTGGCGGAAAAGCCACGATGATGAGCACCGCGTCAACCAGCATCATCCAGACGAATAAGGGGAGCTTGCCGAGCGTCATGCCCGGCGCGCGCATGGTGACAATTGTCGTCACGAAATTGATGCCCGCCGCCACGGTGCCGATGCCGCTCACCAGCAGGCCGAGAATCCAGTAGTCGGTGCTCGTATCGCGCGAAAAGGCGTAGGCCGTCAGTGGTGCGTAGCCGAACCAGCCGATGTCGGGCGCTCCGCCGGCGAAAAAGCTGTAATAGGTCAGCAGCCCGCCGAAGAAAAACAGCCAGAATCCCAGCGCATTCAAACGCGGGAAGGCCATGTCGCGGGCGCCGATCATCAGCGGCACGAGGTAGTTGCCGAAGCCGACGAGCACCGGCATGCCGACGAAGAAGACCATCGTCGTGCCATGCATGGTGAATAGTTCGTTGAACGTATCGGGATCGAGCTTGCCCGCGTGCGGCTGCATCAACTGCCAGCGCATCAGGGCCGCTTCGAGACCGGCCGCGAGAAAGAACAGACCGCTCGCCAGCAGGTAGAGGATGCCCAGCACCTTGTGGTCGACCGTCGTCACGCACTGCTCGAAGAGCGACGGGCGCGCGGCCGGGACGACGTTGGTGGATTCGAGCGTGGACATGCGGGAAGGCGGCGGGCGCCCTTATTGGAGGGTCAGCAGGTAATCGGCGATCGTCGTGGCCTCTGCGCGCGAGATCTTCATGCCCGGCATCTCGCAGCCCGGCTTGAGCGTTTGCGCGTCGTAGACCCATTCGATCAGGTTGTCGCGGTCGTTGGGTACGCTGCCCGAGGCGATCGTGGCGCGGCTCATCAGGTGCGTGAGATCGGGCCCCACGGTGCCGCGCGCCACCGTGCCGCGAATCGTGTGGCAGTTGAGACAGGCCAGATCGCGAAACAATTGCCAACCAGCCTGCGCCGATTCGGGCGTAGCCGCGGGACGGCGCTGCTCCTCGACCCAGGCATCGAAATCGGCGGGCGATTCGGCCACCACGCGAAAGAGCATGTTCGCGTGCTGCGTGCCGCAGTACTCGGCGCACTGCCCGAGATACACCTCGGGCGTGCGGGCCTCGAACCACATCATGTTCACGTGGTTCGGAATGACGTCGGTCTTGCCCGCCAGACGAGGCAGCCAGAAGCTGTGGATCACGTCGGCCGATTCGAGCTCGAGCACGATCGGACGCGGGGTTTCGTCGTCTCCCACCGGCACGTGCAATTCGTTCGCCGTGGTGACGCCGTGATCGGGATAGCGGAATTCCCACCACCATTGGTGCCCCACCACGGTGACGCGCAGCGCGTTTTCGGACGGCGGCGCGGCGCGGATCTCGCTCACCGTGCGCACCACCACGAGGAATAACACGAACACGGTCAAGAGGGGCGCCACGGTCCAGGCCAGCTCGATGGGCCGGCTGCCATAGAGCTGCGGCGGTTCGGTCTTGTCGTCCGGATCGCGACGCCGGAAGCGATAGACGAAGTAGAGCAAGGCCCCCTGCACCAGGATGAAGATCACCCCCGTGATGCCGATCACGAGGAGAAAGATCGAATGTATAGATTCGGCCGTGGGAGAGGCGGGGTTCCAGATCGAGCGATCGCCGGCGTGGACCACCGGCAGTGCCAGGAGCAGCCCGGCACAGAAGCAGGCCGCCCCCAGGGCGAGACGAACCCGGCGCGCACGCTGCTTGCGCGTGGCCGACTTCGTGTGCGAGCCCGCTCTCGACCTTCCTGGCACGATGCGACTCCGTCGCGCGGTGTTCCTCGATTCCCCTTGGCTCACTCGCCGTGATCCAACCGGCGGCGATTATCGCCCCTCAAATGTCGATCCGTCAACCGCCGGGCATACGTTTCGTGGTGCGGAGTCGATCTGGCGTGGCACCAAGGCGAGCTGAGATAGGCCACGACGACGAGTTGTAGTACAACAGCGGCGCGGGCGAGTTTCTGTTTCACAATGCGTGCGCGCATGTCGAGCAAGCGGCGAGTTTTGATCGTATGCACCGGCAATGCGTGCCGCTCGCAGATGGCCGAGGCCCTGTGGCGGCTCGCGGCGGGCGATCGTTGGGAATGCTATTCGGCCGGGGCGCATCCCGCCGGTTTCGTACATCCGCTGGCGGTGCGGGCCGTGGAAGAAGTCGGGGGCGATCTCTCGCAAGCCCGCAGCAAACACGTCTCGGAGTTTCGCGACGTGCCGCTCGATCTCGTCGTGACCCTTTGTGACGACGCGCGTGCCGCCTGCCCCAGCTATCCGCACGCGCGGCGGCACCTGCACTGGCCGTTCGACGATCCTTATTTCGCCACGGGGGGCGAGGCGGAACGCTGGGCCGCCTTCTGCCGCGTACGGGACGAGATCGACGCGGCCATCCGCGATTATCTGCAACACAACGAGCCCGCCCCAGCGCCATCCGACGCCTGACGAGGCACGCGCCGCGTGGGCTCATCAGACAAGGAGACCTGTGTGAAGACGGTCCTGCTCCTCATCGCCTCGAACACGTTCATGACGATCGCCTGGTATGGCCATCTCAAGTTCAAGGCGGCGCCACTCCTGGTGGTGATTCTGGTGAGCTGGCTCATCGCCCTGCCCGAGTACGCTCTGCAGGTGCCGGCCAATCGCTGGGGGCACAACGGGGGCTTTTCTGCCCCGCAACTCAAGATCTTGCAGGAAGTGATCTCGATCTCGGTCTTCGTCGTCTTCAGCGCGTGGTATCTGCGCGAATTGCCACGTTGGAACGATTGGCTGGCCTTCGGGCTCGTCTTGGGGGCCGTGGTGGTGATGATGCTGCCCAGCCTGACGGGCAGCGCTTCGCCAGATCATTGACGACACGCCAAGTTCGCGGCAAAGCTGCTCGCGGCGCGCAAAAACACGACGGACGTCGCGATTTTGGGATCGCATCCTGCGATCCGCGCCAGCCGAGAAATGCTTCCCCGGCCTGCTAGACGGCTTCAAGCCAGCCGTCGTGCGAAAAGACCGCTTCGTGGATTCCGTCGGAGCTCGCGGGAGAAAACGCCGTGGCAAAGCCACCCAGCACAAGCTGTGTGTCGATTTCGAGCGTGTCCTGCCATTCGACGGTGTGCGCCGCGATGCCCGTATCGGCCGAGGCCTCGTGCTGCGGCGTCCAGTCGTGCGTGCCCTGCCAGGAAGCTCGTTCGACCAGATGCCGTTCAAATGGCCAGGATGCTTCCGCAGCAGCAGCGCCGGCCGCGGGCGTGAACTGCGTGCTCATCTCGGTCACCTCGGCCGGCCAGGCGAACATGGTCAACGAGGTCGGCATCTCGCGACGGTCAAGTCGCTCGTGCAGCAGCCCGTGATGCGGCCCCGAGCGATGGGAGCCACTCGTTGCGTTTGGGTTCGCCTCGCGCTCGAGGCTCTCGCCATAGATCGCCACTCCAGCGTGGCAGATGGCCTCGAGCTCGCTGTCGTCGAGCTCGCTCGGCGAGGCCGCGTCGAAAGCGGCCTGCGCATCGGCGAGCGACAGGGGCCCGCGTGCCAGCGCCCGACCGGCTCGGGCCGACCAGGCCTCCCAGGTACCGTGGGGTCCGTTGGATTCGCGTCGTGGTTTCATGGTCGGATAAGACCTCGTCGAAGTTACCTACGGCCTCTCGAAGTGTTTTTTCAGCACGGGCGATTGCAGCAGCTTGGCCCGGGCACGTCCGCGTGCGGCATAGATCGATTGCTCGCTCGTTTCCAAGGCCTCGGCCAATTGCGTGGCGCTGGCCGTGTCCGCGGCGTCGAGATCGGCCTCGATCACGCGGCGTTCGAGCTCGGTCAACAGCCGGGTCATGGCGTCACGCAGGACGTCGGCCAGTTCGGCGTCGGCCACCAGTTGCTCGGGCGAAGGTTGCCCATCGGCCGGCTCCAACTCGTTCCATTCGACCCGACGTTCGCGATGTCGGCGTTCGCCGCGCAAGAGGTTCACCGCCTCGCGATCGGCCAGGAACAGCAGCCAGGGGCCGAGCTGCGAGCGTCGCGGGTCGAAGCGTTCCAGGGCGCGCCCCGCGGCCGCATACAAGGCGGCATCGGTGAGTTGCGTGTCGAGCGTAGGCCGGTAACGGCGCCGGAGGATTGTCCGCACCCGACCGCCATGTCGCGCCAGCAGACCGCGGATCCCGTCGTTGCGGTCGGACCGAAACCTGCGCAGCAGTTCGGCATCGCCCGATTCGGTAGCGACCGTTGCGGTCATGGGATGAGACATGCGGCTTTGGTACGGCTGGATGGGCTCCGCCGGGGACCTTCGCGACGAGCGCACGGAGCCTCGTCTATTGCTGATACGGCCCAGGGACGAAGATTTCAACTAGAAATCGGGTCCGCCGCCGGAAATGACGCCAGCAGCGAGGAGGCCGTCAGGCCACTCATGCGGCCCAGCGGCCCTACTTCTCTTGACTTAAGCGAGCCGACGATTTAATGATATCGGCGCGTTGGCTGGCCCCCGATTGCGGTCGTGGGGCCGGCGATTTGCCCCTTTGGCTTACCAGCTCGGTCACAGGCGGCCGCTGGTTTTTTGCGATTGATTTTGCAATGTCTGGAGCGGTCGATCAGTTGATGTCAGCCTTGGCCTCGGCGGACGCCGCCGAGCGCCGTCGCGCCGCGGAAGAACTGGCTCGCTTGGGCCCGACCGCCAAAGTGGCGGCACTGGATCTCGCCCGGGCCTGCGCCGACGAAGATCGCGAGGTTCGCGAATGGGCCACGGCGGCGCTGGAAGAAATTGGTCCCCCGCCGGCGGCCGACCTGAATGACCTGGTCGAGTTGCTCCCCGCGGGTTCCCCCGACGTCAGTTACTGGGCGGCCACGCTGCTCGGTCGCCTGGGGGCCGAAGGGGCTCGCGCCGTGCCGCCGCTGATCGCCACCCTCGAAGGCAATGGCGATATCATTGTCCGCCAGCGGGCGGCCTGGGCCTTGGGAAAAATCGGCCGCTCGGCCGCAGCGGGGCTGCCCGCGCTCAAGGCGGCCATGGCGAGCGGTCAGCCGCGTCTGGTGAAGCTCGCCGAAGAAGCGATCAAAAAAATCGGCGGCTGACGCCGATCGCTGCGGCTCGGCATCTTGCGCTACGTTCTTAGTCGCGCGTCGACGAGACCAGTTCCGCTTCGTTCCGCGCGGCTCCGGCGTTCGTGGGGGGCGGGAACCGACCGTGCTCGCTCGTTTTCAGGCGATAGCGAACGGCCGCGGGGAGCACGAGCGCCAGCCAGTAGGCCATCATCGCGCCGAAGACTTCGAGCTGTCCGCCGCTGCCGAAGCCATACGAGTGCAGGCCCACGCCCAGCACGAAGTTCACGCCGTACCACGACATGACGATGGCCGAGGCTCCAAGCGCCGAGCCGACGACGAGCCCGAAGTTGCCGAACATGCCGGCATAGCGGCCGTGCAAGATGGCCAGGTAGACGAGGAAGGAGATCAGGGCCCAGACCTCCTTGGGATCCCAGCCCCAGAAGCGCCCCCAGGCCACGTCGGCCCATAGCGCCCCCAGAATCGTGCCGGCCGCGAGCAGCACGACCGCGACCTGAATCGATTTATAGACGTAGCCGGCCAGGGCGTCGCACTCGGCGGGTGCGCGATAACGGACGGCGCGTGCGACTGTTTCGCCGCCGGCCGGACGATGCGTGGCCGAAAGAGCGGTCGAGGTCGGCTCGCGATACTTGCCGAACAAGTAGTAGAACAGCGCAATCGTGCCGAGGCCCCAGGCCAGCGCACCGGCCGCGTAGCTGGCCACGATCGTCAACACGTGGATCAACAGCCAGAAGTTGTCGCGCAGCACCGGCTGCAGCGGTTCGATATCCTCGCCCGGAATGTCGGCGAACGAGGCCGTGCAGGCGCCGAGGAACGCCACCGCCGTCGCCGCCAGACCGAAGGGCCAGCGGGCATAGACCTGATCCATCGCTTGCTGGGCGCCAGCCTGCTTGAGCGTGAGTGGGATCATGACCACGCTGACCAGCGCCGCCAGAATCACGCGCGGCACGTACCACACGGTCGGCGCAAGAACGCACCAGCCGACAAACCAGGTAAGCAGGTCGTTGCCGTCGGGGAAGGTTGCGCCCGCATCGACGTTGGGTAGCAGGTTGATGACCGTGCGGCCTCCGGCGGCGTAGGGCAACACCGCGAGCATGGCAAAGACGACCACCGACAAGGCGATGCGCGGCAGCAACAAGACGAGCGACGCCCACTGCCAAGTGCTGGGCGCGAAGAGCTCTGCCTGCTCTTTTTCCAAAGGAGTCGCCTCCCAGGTACCCGGCACGGCGGTCATGCGCCAGGCATCTTGCAGGCCGCGCCAGTTCATCGGCAGCAGCAGGAACCAGACGCCCAGGAGCGAGACGACGAACGGCACGTAGATCACCGTTTCGTACATGTTCGTGACCGGCGCCCAACCGGTGATCATCACCCGCATGGCAAAGCCGTAACTGGCCCAGCCCAGCCCGGCGGCCAGAATGGCCACTCCCGTCCAGAAGAGCCATTTCCAGCGCAGGCCGATCAGGTAGACCACAAAGCAGCAGGTCGCCAGCAGGCTGACGATCCAGGAATACTGGAACGGATTCTGCTTCGCGTAGCGGACTTCGGTCGCGGTGTAGCCTTCCGCCGGATAGGCGGTGTAGCGGATCATGTCCTCGTCGCGTCCCTTGATGGGCAGCTTGTCGCGCAGCGGCTCGATGGCGTAGCCGAGCCTGGCCAGCGAGTCGGCGAAACCGTTGAGTGCGACGTTGAAATCGTTGGGGCGGCCGACGCGCTCGGGAAACACGCTGGCCAGCTTCGTGAAGGCGCTGCGTACCGCTTGCACCTCCCCCTGCGGATAGGCCGTCAGGGCCGTGGACGAACCGAAGACCAGTGTCTTCAGATCGAGCCAGGGCTGCGATTGGTCCTCGGTGTCGCGGTCTTTTTCGAGCGCCTGGGCGTTGAGCGCCGGCACGACGCGCAGCGACTGATCGTTCTTGTGGAGCGACTCGGCGACCAGCGCGGCCTGTTGCGCCAGGCGACGTGTGTCGCGCGCCAGCCCCCCCATGGCGTCTTCGAGCTGCTTGCGGCGATCTTCTTCCCAATCGGGCGGAGGGCTGCTAGTAATGCGCTGCTGTAGCGCGGCCGTGCCGCGACTGATCGACTCGGCCGCCGCGCGGAAGGCGACGACTTGTGCCTCGAATTCAGCCAGCGAGGGGGTCGGCTGCTCGTAGACCTCGCCCATTTTCAATAAGGCTTCGTTGGCCTGGGTGACCGCCTTGCCGAGGCCGGTATCCTTGCCCATCTCGAGGAAGAGACCCAAGCTGGGCTCGATCTTCTGCCAACTGGCGATCATCTCCTTCAAGGGAGTGGCGAGTTGTCGCCGCACGCCGTCGTTCAACGAGCCACCCTGCCCCAGATCTTGAAACTGGCGGAACAGGGCGTAGGCGCGGAACAACTCATCGGCCTTGGCGTCGACGCCCGTGAAAGCGAAACGTTCTCCCTTCGAACGGGCTTCGATCTGCTTGTTGCGCATCTCGTCCAGCCGCTCGGCGAATCCGGCCGAGGCCGCCACCTGCGCCGGCGAGACGAATTTCAAATGCTCGCCCGCCTCGTTCGTGACGGGGACGTCCAGGATCTCGGACCGCAGCTCGTCGTGCTCGGCGATAAGGAAGGGGACGTTCTCCCACTTGGCCGGCTCGAGAATCCAGCTCAGCACCAGTTCCGAGTCGCGGAACTTGCGCGGCTGGTCCTCGGGAAACAAGGTCTTGGCGGAGGCGAGCTCGGGCGAGTTGAATTCGGTCTCGCTGACGGCCCCCTTCAGACGCAACGTGGGCGAGGTACGGCCGCAGACGACCCCCACCGCCTCGTCGGCGTAGGTGTTGATCGGCATGATGCGGCCGTTGTGGTAGACCGGCAGGTGTTCCCACTTGCTCCAATCAAACGCCTCGGCGGCTCGCGCGGCGGGTGCCGGCGATGCCAACACGACAACGAGCGCTGTCAGAATCGGGAACGCGGCGGGGCGTAGCAACGTCCGCATGGTCAATTCCTTACAGGGACAGGGCGTGGTTCTGCGGCCGGCGGCGCTTCGTTCGTGTGCGCCTGCGGTTTAAAGAAGTACGCACGCATGTAGAACATCGTGACGATGCCCGCCACGACCAGCATGCTGCCCAGGTACTTCACCCCGCGGCCGGGATCGTAATTCACCGTCAGAATCGAAAGATACAAATGCTCGCGGTCGCTCGAGCGCGCCACGTTCGATTCGTACGTCGGGTCGCCCGGATGGAACGGCCCGCGAAAGGCCTCTTGGAACAGGCGATATGACTTGCCCGTCTCAGGGTCGGAAAAGTCGACCGGCGCGTTCATCGTGATCAACACGTCGTTCGGCATCGTCGTCCGGCGCACGGACTCGGGAGCGCCGGGCAGGGGGAGAAAATCGACGATGCTCGAAAAATGCGACGCCTGGCTCGTGCCCGGATCGAGCTTGCGCTCGAAATCGACGAGGCGCACGTTGAAGCCGATGTCAATCTCGTCGAGCGGCGCACGGATGGTGACCGAGCGTTTGGGGCTGGTCACGGTGTGCTTCTGCAGCACGAGCGAATTCATGGCGAAGATGCCCGGCGGTCCGCCGTCGAGCCAGAATTCCTCGCTGACGTCGTCGACCGTCAGTCGCAGCTTCATGGCACGCAGGGCATTGGCCGCGATCATTTCCTTCTCGAACAGGACCGGCAGCACCTTGGTCTCGGGCTTAGGCGATGCGATCTGGCGCTCGACGTACATCTCGAGCTGTGCGATCGGCATCTTGAAGGCGTTGACCCGGGTGCCATCCACAGGCAACTCGGCGACGGTCACCAACTCGCGACCATTCCAGTAGCGGTAGAAGAGCTCGCCCCCAGGGGCCTGGATGATATCGATGCGCGAGCCACCTTCGCCGCGAAGGCGCTCTTCGGTGCTCTTCTCCCCCTTATCGAACCAGAACGTGCCGAAGACCTCGTGGGCGTAGTCTTGCAGGCTCAACTCGGGGAGATCGGCGAACAGCACGACGCGGCCCACCGTCTCTTCGCCCTGGTGCAGTTTGATCTCGACCGTGGGCTGGTCGGGTTTCTCTTCCGGCGCGGCGTCGATGAAGGCGAGCTCGTCGGGGGGCGTGCCGGGTTTCGGCATGGGGGAGCCAAAGAAGCCGACGATCTCGGCCTCGACGCCTGAGTCTCCCAGGGCGAAACGCTCGCCCGGCGGGTGCGCGGCGACGTCGATCGTGTGCATCGCCCCCTTGGCGAAGAGGCGGACCTGTCCTTTCTCGCCGATCGTGCCCTCGGGCTTGCTTTCGACGAACGAGCGGCGCTCGGCATCGCTGCCCGTGAGCCAATAAACGAACGAGCCCCCGCCCATCGCCTTGCGCTGGCCGAGGCCGAAAGGACGCGAGCCGGCCAAGGGGCCTTTGCCCCGTCCGACCGCCAGTCGCACGGGTACCCAGTTCTCGGGCGAGAGCTTTTCGCGGCCTTCGTCGTCG
This sequence comes from Pirellulales bacterium, assembly GCA_019636335.1. NCBI lineage: Bacteria > Pseudomonadati > Planctomycetota > Planctomycetia > Pirellulales > Pirellulales bacterium. The sequence continues at coordinate 39,447 of JAHBXR010000029.1, read as the reverse complement.
AAACCGGCAGGCATGCGCGGCGTGCTGACCCGGAGATCGACGAGCGGCGCATCGGCTTCCGTCGCGTTGCTGTAGTAGTCGAGCACCTCGAGGCGGATGCCATCCTGGTCGTAGAGCACGCCTTTGTCGCGGACCGCCATCAGCCAGACAGGCGCCATCACGGCGCGGCCCAGCCAGGAGGAAGTTCCGGCATTCATGCCAAGCTTCTCGGTCGATTCTCGCCAGTCGGCCAGCGTGGGAAACCGCCTCAACTTGTCGAGCTCGTCCCAGTTGAAGGGACCGCCGCGGAAGCCCTCGGCCTTGGGGGCATATACCGTTTTGACGGCGGACGGGTCAGCATGCGAGGCCTCACCCGGCCCGTCGTGAATCGTCATTTCGAAGTGGCTCGAATCCTCGAAGGCCAGGTGATTCGTCTGATCCTCGAAGATCGGCATCTGGGCGTCGATGCCGCCGACGCGCGACAGCAGGCAGCCGAACAGCAGCGTCAACAGGCCGATGTGGGTGATGACGAAGCCGGTCTGGTAACGCTTCCAGGGGTAGCGAATGGCCGCCGCGGCAAAGATGTTCACCGCCAGGAGCAGGCCGAGCAGGGTGAACCACCAAGACCCGTAGACGGCAAAGTGGACCGCCCGCAGGCCGTAGGCACTCTCGACGAACGTGGCGATCGCCAGTACGAGCGCCAGGGCGAAGATCAGGGTGACGGCCAGCTTGAGCGACGCGCAGAAGCGAAACACCCCCCAGGCGAGCCGCACGTACAAAGGCGATTTGGCAGGACGTAGCATGTGGCCATATAGGGAGTTACGAAGGGCGAAAACGACGCCGAGCGGGCACCATCAGGCAGGATACGAAGGTGCCCGGTCTAGGATGCTAGCGCTCCCCACAACTCGATTATAGCGCGGCTGCGCGGCGGAAGTATAGATACCGGACGCCCTCGAGCCCTCTTTCTTCGCAGAGGGGGGCAGAAGCGTTCGACCTTCCGGCCAGAATGCCCAAAGATGCCCTGTTTCGAACACCGGGCGGGTGGCGCCGCTGGCTTGTCCCAGCCGTGGTTTTCGGGGGCGTTCTCCGCCCGCTTGGCCCGCTTAGTAGACCGAGGGAATCGTCTCGGTCCAGCCGACGACCGGGGTCTCGGGCCCGACGACGAAGATTTCCACCCGGCGATTCTTGCGACGGCTGTCGGCGGTCGTGTTGGGGGCGATCGGCTGATGCTCGCCGAAGCCGGCGATCCCTAACTGTTCGTCGGGGACCCCCAACTGCTTCATGTGCTCGGCCACGGCCAGGGCACGACCAGTGCTGAGATGCCAGTTCGAGGGGTAATTCTCGCGCGTGTTCTTCTTGCCGACACGGCGATCGTCGGTGTGCCCCACGACCATGACGCGAAGCTGGGCCGCCTCGGGCGAAGCCAGCACCTCGGCCAAATCGTCGAGCAAGTGGGTAGCCTCGGGCTTGAGCGCGGCATCGCCCGTGTCGAAGAGTACATCGGTGTCGAGCTTGCTGATGCCGGTCCGCGGATCGAACTGCAGGCTCGGGTAACGGTCGGACAGGGCGGTCAGGCGGCGTGCCAGCGCCTCGGGCATGGCGTTGCGGCCCCGCAACTGCCTGGAGAGGTCGCCTCGCTCGCGCTCGAGGCTCGACCAGTGTTTGCCCTCGTTGCGCATTTGCTCGTCGAGCAGGGCGAGCTCTTCCTCGGCCATGGCGAGCTGATCTTCGACTTGCCGCGAACGCGCCTTGAGATTGGCGATCTCGGCCAGTTGAGCGCGGGTCTGTTCAGACAGCGCGCGGTTCTGGCTTTCCGACGCGGCGTACTGCGCGCGGGGAACAAATCCACAACCCGGCGCGAGCAGCAAGAGGACGGGCACTGCGAAGAGGGCCATCCGATGCGCGGGCAGTACCATGGATTCGACTCCTTTCGAATCTTCGACTACGGCGAAATAAGTTGTCGTCTCGGTTACTGGTTCGCGGCGGTTAGCCTTCGAACAGGCCGAGAATGGTATCCATCATGCCGCTGTTGACGGTGTAGGGGGTATCCCAACTCCACATGTTCCGCAGCAAGTCGGCCATCATCATCCCGGTGAGCGTGAGGAACAGCACGCAGACCCCCAGGCTGATGACGTTCAAAGTCGTGTAGGGGGCTTCGCGCGAGGACGCCGCCGCGACCGGCGCTCCGGCCGTCAAGGGAGCACCCGTCAGGCCGGCGCCTACCAGCGTGCCCCCCCCAAGATCAGGTCCGAAGTCTTCTTCGAGCAATCCGGCCTGGCCGGCGTCTTCGAGCAACGAGGCCTCGCCAAAGTCGCTCTCGGAATCGAGCGCGATGACTTGCGATCCGCTCGAGCTGTCTTCGCTCGCTTCTTCCAGCGGGGTGAGCAGAAAGTCGTCGTCGACGGCCAACTCTTTCACCGCGGCCGAATCGCTGTCGTCGGAGAGCGAAAGGATGTCGTCCCCCCCCAACTCGAGCGATTCTTCATTACTGGCGGCCAGATCGAGCGGCTCTTCCAGCGATAATCCCGTGTCCGAAAGGCTGGCCAGCGAGATACCGCTGTCGGCCGGGCTGAGCGTGATGTCGCTGCCACCGGTGGGGCCGAGCACCACTTCGTCGCGATCGCTTTCGCCCGACAGATCAATGTCCGATTCGCTCGACGACAGGTCGAAGTCGGCCGCCATATCGGCGTCGGCCGAGACATCGACCGAGAGGTCGGAGAGTTCGAAGTCGTCGTCCAGATTGAGCGAGACGTCGACGGCGTCGTCCGAGAGAATGATGTCGCTTTCGGAACCGGCCAGCGTGGGGCCAGGGCGGTCGTCGAGCGACAAGTCGACCGAGGAGTCTTCGGCCACCAGGCGGACGTCGCTTCCCGGCGTGGCGGGATCGCTCGCGGCGACGAGCTTCACGCCGCTGCTGCCGGCCGAACGGCGATCGTCGTCGGTGACGAGCCGGATGTCGCTCTCTTCGGCGCCTTGGGCGCCGGGGCGACCGATAATCGTGCTCGAGGTGTGCGGATCCGACTCGCCCAACTCGCGCTCGCTGGCGAGCACGACGTCGGCGTCATCGTCGGAAAAATCCAGCGGCAGATCGGCGATCTCGCCCGAGTCGGACAGGGCGGGGTTCTCGGCCTGCTCGCGCAGCTCTTCGGCCAGGCGGGCGACGTCTTGCTCCTTGTACTTCCAATTGGCGCCGTCGCGCACGCCGAAGATTTCCTGCCGCTGGCGCATATCGGTCAACTGTTCGACCGTGACGCCAAGCTGCCGGGCCGCTTCTTCAGAGCTAAGGAGCTTCGGGGGCATAGGAACTCCGGGACCTGCCGCGCTGGGCGGCTCACTGGCGAACGCGTCGCCGGTGCTTCTCTGTTGCTATCGCGGTTCGACCATGGTGCGAACCTCTTCAGGCAACGGGCTGGTGCCGTTGAACTGCAGCAGGTTCAGATCCCAGGTCAAGTTCCGCACGCTCTTCAACTTGATCGTGCCCGACGAGGCGTCGACGTGGTAGACGCCCATCGCGCGGGTCTGTGGATCGATCACGACGAACTGCTGGCCGTTGTCGCTGGCCGTGGCGCTCAGGGCGATCAATTCTCGCTCGCTGGCGTGCAGGCCCGAGGGATCGCGCTGCGCCCAGGCGGCATTGCCACCCGGAGCCCCCAGCGCGGTCCACACCGCCGCCGCACCGACGAACAGACCGAGTGCCGTACCTCGCATAAGTCACCTCTGGACGAATGGGTTGAGGGAAAACGGCATTCAGTCCCCATTCTAAAAGCACCGTTTTCCAGTTCAAGAAAATTGCGACGCCGAAGATCAAGCCCCGAAGGTCGTTGTGCCGATTATGCGGCCATTGTGTTTGTCCAATGCCGGACCTGCCGCACGAGTCGAGTTCTACCGATGACCTTGGTGCGAAGTCGACAACTGCTGGCCACAACACTCCATGCGAACGCGGTCGGCCCAAGACGGGTACGCGCCGGCGCCCCACTGGGGATGCCGTACGCGCGGAATGGGCCGATTCCAAATGAAATGGCGGCGGAGTCTAGCGGCGCAAAAACGGGGACGCAAGGCCAAACTGCCAGTCCAGCAGGGCCGGTGCTCACGCCGTATCTCTCGCCGCGGCAAGGACCTAGCCCCGAGCGGAACCCGGCGCCCCGCACCGGGAGACGCCTCGCCAGCAGCGTTTGAGGACCTACAATAGCCCAACGCCCCGATTTCCCCCGCCACGCTCCGAGGAGTCCGGCATGACGCAACCAGCCCGCCCGGCCGACGTCGGCTTGTTGCTCAGCGGCGGTCTCGATAGCGCCATCTTGCTAGGACATCTGCTGGCCGGGGGGGAGCGGGTCCAGCCGTTCTACGTGCGGGCTCATCTCCATTGGGAGGCGGCCGAAGAGCGCGCGGCACGACGATTCTGCGCGGCCCTGGCCTCCCCCGCCCTGGCCGAGCTTGTCACGCTCGAGATGCCGGTGGCCGACCTGTATCGCAATCACTGGAGCGTCACGGGAGAGCAGGTTCCCGACGCTTCGACCCCGGACGAGGCCGTTTACCTACCGGGGCGCAATGCGCTGCTCGTGATCAAGGCGGCGCTCTGGTGCCAGTTGCAGGGCATTCCCGAGCTGGCGCTCGCCCCGCTCTCGTCGAACCCCTTTGCCGACGCGAGCGATCGCTTTTTCTCGACGTTCGAGGCGGCGCTGAATCTTGCCGGCGAAGGGACGTTGCGGGTGATCCGCCCCTTCGGGCATCTGCACAAACGCGACGTGATGTTGCTGGGGCGGGGGATGCCCCTCGAATTGACCCTGTCTTGCATCGCGCCGGTGGGAGACGACCACTGCGGCGAGTGCAACAAGTGCGCGGAACGCCAGGAGGCGTTTCGCGCCGCGGGCATGTCCGATCCGACCCGTTATGCCACCCAGGTGAAGTAACCAACTACCCCGCGAGCCCCGCCGGGCGCCGCCGAGCCACAGGGATCACCACGCCATGTTCCGCGTTACCCGCGAGATCGACTTCTGCTACGGCCACCGCTTGCTGAACTACGACGGCAAATGCAAGCACCTGCACGGGCACAATGGCCGCGCCGTCATCGCGCTCGAGTCGGCCGAGCTCGACGAACGGGGCATGGTGCTCGACTTCTCCGACATCAAGCGGGTAGTGGCGGGGTGGATCGATCAGAATCTCGACCACCGGATGATCCTGCGCCGCGACGATCCGATCGTGCCCCTGTTCGAGCAGCAGGGGGAGCCGGTGTTTCTGATGGACGCGAATCCCACGGCGGAGAATATCGCCAAGTTGATCTTCGACTTCACGGCCGAGCATGGCTTTCCCATCGTCGAATGCCGGCTGTGGGAGACGCCCCACTGCTTCGCCACCTATGCACGCTAGCACCGCGCCGTTCCGAACTCGCGCGGTGGCCCGCCGCTCGGAGTAGAGGCGATGGCGGAAGATCGCGGACTTCTCCAAGCCGGCGATTTTTTTTGGTAACGGCGGGCCTGCTTCTCCGCTCCGCTTCCTAGAGACACGCGCCTGGCGCGACGATGGGAACGAAATCATCGGCAACATCGTCTCTATCGGAACGTGCTGAACCCCAGCCGTAAGCGTTCGACTCGCGCGCCTGATGTCATCCAAGCGATGACAAGCGTCGCGAGCGTGCGGCGCTGCGCGCTAGGCACCAGGTTTGCGCGCAAAATCGCGCGCTTGTCGCAAAATACATTGCAGCTTCATCTTCCGCGCGCACGCTCGCGCGCCCGGTGCGATTGGCACGTGACGTGCCATTCTCTTCCCGCACGGAGTTGCTCGGCGAAGCGAACCGTCGGCAGACGCGCACAACGTCGTCGGCAGTCATTCGCACGCACTCTATGAACGTAGGGAGTCGGACGGTACACGACTGCGGCCACCATCTGTATCACCCCCCGCCGCCGCAGCCGACCGTCCTCGTGCATAGGAGACGAGAGAATGCGCAAGTTCGTGAAATGGCTCGTTCTGCCGGCGATCGTCTTGGCGGCGCTGGTCTTCGCGGGTGGCCGTACGGCCCTGGCCGACGGTTGGCACCACCACCATCATCACCGCAGCTACTACGGCCCGCCGGCGTATGGTCGGGGATGCGCGCCGCCGCGCCCGCCGGTGTATGGCTATCGCGCCTATCGCCCGGTGCCGTACCCCGCGTATCCCACGTACGGAGGCCAGGCCAATTTCTACAACCGTGGCCCGAGCTATTCGTTCGGCTTCAGCTACGGCTGGTAGTTGAGCAAAGGCCAGATCGTTCGATGATCGTGCAGGTCATCACTCGCACGGCGGCGCCGTCCGGCTGAAAAGTCCGGGCGGCGTCGCTCGTTTCATGAGGCCGCCATCCTCGAAGATCGCTCGCGCGAGTAGCGGCTTTTTTCTCTCTCGGCAAGCTGCGCCGAGTGACGTTCACGCGGTGTGCGCCGATTCGGTGCTTGCATCGTGCCCGCGGTGCGTACACGATTGGAGCTTTGTGGGTTCCTGAGCGGAACGCCCGATTGTTACATCTCCGTGCCAGCCGAGCCGATTCAATGAGTTCTCGCCATTTCGTGGGAAGATTCCGCGTCGTCGTTTGCCTGCTTGTCGCGTTGGCGATCGCCCCTTGGGCTACGGCCGATGATGCGCCGCGCGATACGTCGCGCGTCGATGCAGCGCTGGCCGACTACTTTCGCGCCGAGACGGAAAAGCTGTCCGCGAATTGCCTGGCGGGCGTCGATACGCTCGACGAGTGGCACTCGCGCCGCGAGCGATTGCGTCAAGAATTGTTCGAGATGCTCTCGCTCGATCCGCTGCCGGAACGCACTTCCCTCCAGGCGGCGACCACGGGCACGGTCGAGCGAGACGATTTCATCGTCGAGAAGGTCCATTTTCAGTCGCTGCCCGGTTTGTATGTGACGGGCAATCTTTACCTCCCCAAGCAGCGCGCCGGCAAGTTGCCGGCGATCCTTTACCTGTGCGGTCATGGCCGCGTGAAGAAGAACGGCGTCAGCTATGGCAACAAAGTGCATTATCAGCACCACGGGGCCTGGTTCGCCCGGCATGGCTACGTCTGCCTGACGATCGACACGCTGCAACTGGGCGAGCTCGAGGGCGAACATCACGGCACCTACCGGCACGGACGCTGGTGGTGGAACGCGCGCGGCTACACGCCGGCGGGGGTCGAGGCCTGGAACTCGATTCGCGCGCTCGATTACCTGCAAGCGCGCGAGGAGGTCGACGGCGCACGTATCGGCGCCACGGGACGCTCCGGCGGAGGAGCCTATAGCTGGTGGATCGCCGCGCTCGACGATCGCATCAAGGTGGCGGCGCCGGTGGCCGGCATCACCGATCTCGAAAACCACGTCGTCGACGGCGCCATCGAAGGGCACTGCGACTGCATGTTCGTGGTGAATACCTACCGTTGGGACTATGCGCAGGTGGCGGCGCTCGTGGCCCCTCGTCCGCTTCTGATCGAAAACAGCGACTCGGACAGCATCTTTCCGCTCGACGGCGTCATGCGCATCTACAACCAGGTGCGGCGGATCTACTCGCTCTACAAGGCCAGCGACAAGTTGGGGCTCGTGATTACGCCTGGCCCTCATTCGGACACGCAGGACCTGCAAGTGCCGGCCTTCCGCTGGTTCAACCACTGGCTCAAGCAAGACGACACGCTGATCACCGACGCGGCGGTGAAGTTCTTCGAGCCCGAGGAATTGAAGGTCTTTGCCGAGCTGCCGGCCGACGAACGAAACACGAAGCTCGACGAGAGCTTCGTGCCGGTGGCCGCCGAGATCACCATGCCCGCGGACCAGGCCACGTGGGAACAATCGCGCGATGCGTGGCGCGAAACGCTGCTGGCGAAGTCGTTCGCCGGCTGGCCGAGCGAGGCGGGAGATCTCCAACTTGAAAAAGCGTTCGACGTCGAGCGCGAAGGGGTGCGCTTCGCCGCGTACGACTTCACGAGTCAGGAGCACGTGCGCTTGCGGCTTTACGTCGCCCATCGTGCCGGCTTGGAAAAGGCCGATCTGATGGTGCTCAATGTCCTCGATGAGGAGGCCTGGCAGACGTGGCTGCAAACGATGCGCGTGACCTTCGCCGAGCAGCTCGAGGATGAAGTGCCAACGGGACAGGCCCCCGCCGAATTTGCCAACGTGGGGCAGATGTTCGCGAATTCTCCCTGGGTGATGGCCTACGTCGCGCCGCGCGGAATCGGCCCCACGGCATGGAGCCAGGAGCCGAAGAAGCAGACGCACAACCCGCGGCGATTTATGCTGCTGGGGCAGACGCTCGACGGCATGCGGGTCTGGGACGTGCGCCGGGCGATACATGCCTTGCGATCGGTCGAACCCTTTCAGGCCACTCCGCTCTGGCTGCAGAGCGAGCGCGCCATGGCGGGCGTCGCGCTCTATGCGTCCCTCTTTGAACCGGACATCGTGCGTCTCGATCTGTGGATGTTGCCGCGGAGCCACCAGCAAGGAACCAACCTGCTGAACGTGCTCAAGTACTTCGACATGCCGCAAGCCGTGGCGATGGCGGCGGAGCGCTCGCGCGTGATGATCTATCAAGACGACACGAGCGGCTGGGATTTTCCGCGCGGCGTGGTCGAGGCGTTGAAATTGCCCGCCGACCAGTTGCAGATTCGTGCGGTGCCGCCGCGACGTGGAGTGAAAAAGGAAGAGGCCGCCGGCAAGTGATGCCGGGCGGCCTCTATCAATGCAAAGACGGGGCACGGCCAGTTGTTACCCGGCGTGAATCTTGGACCGTGGGGGAAGTCCGCACACCACGCAAGTAACTCGCCCGAACCCCGTCTCGCGTTGGTCGGAAAAGAGCTGATTCGTCAGCGGGGCAAGCTGCTTTCCAGGGGGGAAAGCCCAAATCGCTCCGTGGCTCCGACCGGCGTGAAGCGATGGATGTGGTCGCCTCACACCCTTACTACTGATGCCACCCCCGGGCGGTTGCAGAAAAAAATGAAGCTAGCGTGAATTTTGCCAGCTTTCGATTGCCCGCGAGGCAACCTGCTGGCAGCAAAGCACTTGCTGCGAACGGCCCGCAATCGATTTCGTCACCGCACGGTGAATCGCGTTCCGCGGACCTAGCGGTTTGGTTAATCTCTTGCCCCCGCGCAGCCCCCACTTGGGGAGTGTCGCACCCCCGCGCGATTTCCGCCGGGCAGGGGGATTCCGCCTTTTGATTCAATCAACTTTGTCGATTACGCCGATTTTGCTGGTAACAGCGGGGCCGGTATGCGCCGACCGCGCTGGAGGTTCCGTGCATCCACCGTCGCGTTGCGAAGAGAGCCTGGCCGCATGAGACGTTCCGCCGTACCACGGCAAGCCGCCGGCTTCTCGCTCTTTTCGTTCCTCGATGCGCTGCTCTGCACGATGGGGGCGCTGATCCTCGTGCTGGTGGTCATCGTCCGCCAGCTCGAGACCCACTACGACGACGTCGCCGCCGAGAAGACAGCCAGTGTCGCCGATCGGCTCGCCGAACGCGAGTTGCTCGAGCTGCGCATCGATCACTTGCAGGTGCAACGCGACAAAACGGAAGAAGACCTGCGCAAGAGGCGACTCGAACTGGGGCACGTCGAAGAACATAGTCGCACGCTGGTCGATCGCATCGCCGAGATCGACGCCACGCTGGCCGAGCTCGCCCAGGGAGGCGCCCGCGATCGGGCAAGCGGTGAAGCTCAAGCGAAGATCGAGCAATTGCGGCGTCACGCTCGCGACCTGCAAGATCGCCTCGCCGACGCGCGGGCAGCCGCGGCGGTCAACCAACAGGCCTACGCGATCATTCCCTACGAAGGGCCCAATCAAACGCACCGGCGTCCGATCTACATCGAGTGCCGCTCCGACGCCATCATTCTGCAGCCCGAGGGGGTGCGTTTGTCGGAGGCCGATTTTCAGGGCCCGCTCGGCCCCGGCAACCCGCTGGCTGCGGCGTTGCGGGCGGCGCGCGAGCATCTCGCGACGACGACCCCCGCCGACATGAAAGAACGCGAGCCCTATCCACTGCTCCTGGTGCGGCCGAGCGGCATCGTGGCGTACTACGTGGCGCTGCAGTCGCTCAAGTCGTGGCAGTCGGAGTTCGGTTACGAACTGGTCGAGGAAGATTGGGAACTGGCGTTCCCCACGCCCGACGTGCAGCTTGCTCAGATCGAGCAGCGTGCCGTGGATAGTGCCCGTCAGCAGTTGGCGCAGCTTGCCGTCGCCGTGCCGCGCACGTACGGCCGCGATACCCGGCCGAGCTTTGCTCCCCCGACGGGCGTGGAACAAGGCCTTCTCAACGGACTGGGCTCGCGAGGTCCCGGCGGTCGTGGTTTGGCCCGCAGTTATCCCTACGGGGGCCAACGCGGCGGTGGAGAGGGTTCAGAAGAGTTCGCCGACAATGGTCGCGCCACTGGCGGCGCCGGAGACGGTACGTTCGGCGGGCGAGGTTCCGGGGGGGGCGGTTATGGTGGAACCGGCGGAGAGGGGGGCTATCCCGACGAGTTGTCGCTGCCCGCCGAGGCTCGCGGTGGCGGTCCGGGGGGAATCGCCACCGCAGCCGATCTCAATGAGATCTATGGCTCGGCGATGGTGCCAGGCACCGGGGGCGGTCCCGGCGGCATGGCAGGTAGTAGGGCGCCCGGCGGCGGAGAGGGGGATCGTGTCTTCGGCGAGCAATTCGCTCGTGGCGGCAACGGTCAAGGCGTCGGCGGCGGCAATGGCCGTCCTGGATCGAACGATGGGATGAGCGGTGTCCCCAGCGGGCAACCTGGTATGCAAGGGCAACTGGCTGAGAGTGCGAGTGACGAGGGGGGCGTGCCGGGCACGAGCTCGAGCAACTCGCTCGCCAACCGCGGCAGCGCGAGTGGCGGCAGCGGCGCTACCGGCTCGAACTATCCCGGCGTGAATGCCAAGGGGAATCGCGGCGAGCGCGAGAGCCCTTTCGCGCCGCGCCAGTCGTATGGCGGCGGTACTCCCACGCAAACCGCTTCGGCCGGCGGAGCGAGCTCGCCAGGGGGATCGGCCAGCGGCAGCGGCGCGAGCATGAGTGGCGGCGCCGCGGGACAGCCCGGTCAGATGAGCGCGGGTGCTCCCGGCGGGGGTGGCGCCAGCGGCGAGCCTTCGATGAGTGAAGAGCAGGGCATGCCCACCGCGACCGCGCACGTGGGGGCCAAGCGGAGCATGGCGGACAAGCGCGGTCAGAACTGGGGCGTGCCGACGAAGAAGCCCGAAACGGTCGCCATCACACGACCGATTCGCGTGCGTTGCTCGGCCAACCAACTCGAGGTCCTTTCCGAGAACAATCGTTCGATCGATGGCCGTCCGATTCCCTTGGGAACCTTCACCGAGGACTCGGTCGATCAGCTCGTCAGTCATATCTGGCGCCGCATGGAAAGTTGGGGCATAGCCGGCAAGAACCTGCACTGGCATCCCGTGCTGCAGCTCGAAGTGATGCCCGATGGACAGCGGCGCGCCGAGGATCTGAAGATCCTCCTTTCCGGCAGCGGGCTCGACATCAGCGAGAAGGCGATCCCCGCCCCGGTCGCCTTGAACCCGAACCCCAGCCCGCCGCGCTAACGGCGCATCGCGGACGACCCCTACGAGAGACAAATCGAGCCATGGCAAAGCGGGCCAAGAAGCAGGCCGAGCAGGAACACTTCGGCACCGACTCGTTTCTCGACGTCGTGGCGAACATGGTGGGCATTGTCATCATTCTGGTGATGGTGGTGGCGATGCGCGTGCGGCATCCGCGCGACGACCAGGTCGAGGTGCCGGACGTCGATCTCGAAACGCCTGCCGCCGTCGCCGCTCAGCTCGAAGGAGACGTGCTGCGTCTGGCGGCCGAGACGGAGCAGTTGACCGCCACGATGGCGATGCGCTTCGCCGAACGATCGCGTCTGGCCCTGCTGGAGTCCGCCCGCGAACAGGCCCTGGCCGAAGCCAAAGCGAAGCTCGATAGCCAGGCGCAGGCCGATCTGGCGTTGAACCGAGAACTAGCAGGCCTGCAGGCGAATGTCGATCAGCTCGAGCGGCAACTCGATCAGGTCGACGCCCAGGCGATCAAGCAGACGAAGACGATCGAATCGTATCCGACGCCAATCAGCAAGACGGTGCATGGTCAGGAGTTGCACGTGCAGTTGCGGGGGGGACGGATCACGCATATCCCGGTCGATCGACTCGTGGCGGAAGTGAAGGCCGACTTCCAATCGAAGGCAGGCAGGCTGGCCAACAGCGATTCTTATGTCGGCACGGTGGGCCCCCGTGGCGGCTTCGCCATGCGCTACACGATCGAACGCGTCGGCAGCACGGGACAGGCGACGCTCGTCGGCGTCACGCAGTGGCAGTTGATTCCCAACGCACCGCGAATGGGCGAAACGCTCGACGAGGCGCTGGCCGGGCAGAGTGAATTCCGCCTGGGACTGGCGGGCTTCGGACCCCGCGACACGACCATCACCCTGTGGGTCTATCCCGACAGCTTCGCTGCCTATCGCACGCTGAAGAAAGAGCTGTACCGCGCCGGTTACGCGACCGCGGGGCGCCCCCTCCCCGACGGCGTGCTGATCGGGGCCTCGCCGATGGGCACGAAGTCGGCCGCGCAATAATGGCCGACGCTGCTACCGAGCGAATTGCTCGGCGATTGCCCGTTCGAGGGCGAGCATGATGCGATCGAGCTCGTCGAGCGAGATTGAGAGCGGGGGCATGACCACGAGCACGTCTCCCAGGGGACGCAGATAAACGCCCTGCTTCTTGGCAGCGGCACAAACTTGCGCTCCACGCCGCTCGGCAAAAGGAAACGGCTCCTTCGTCGCGCGATCTTTCACCAGCTCGATGCCGGCGATCAGGCCTCGCTGACGTGCATCGCCTACGTTTGGGTGTAGGGCGAGGCTTGCCAAGTGCTCGCCGAGTCGCGCAATCTTCGGCTGGATCTGTTCGAGCGTGCGCTCTTCCTCGAAGATGTCCAGATTCGCCAGGGCCACGGCCGCGCCCAGCGGATTGCCGCCGTACGTATGACCGTGGAAGAAGGTTTTCGACTCGGCGTACGTGCCGAGAAACGCCCGCCAGATCTCGTCGCTCGTCAGCGTGGCGGCCAACGGCAGATAGCCCCCCGTGATACCTTTGGCCAGGCAGAGGAAGTCGGGCACGACCGCTTCCTGTTCGCAGGCAAACATGGTGCCGGTGCGGCCGAAACCGACGGCGACTTCGTCGGCGATGAGCAACACGTCGTAGCGGCGCGTCAGCTCGCGCAACCGCTGCAAGAGCCCGGCTGGGTGCATAATCATGCCCGCTGCGGCCTGCACGAGCGGCTCGACGATCACGGCCGCGATGCGCGCGTGATGCTCGGCCAGCACGCGTTCGATCTGCTGGGCGAAGTGATCGGTGGCCGTCTCGGGCGTGACGCCAGCCGGCAGGCGATAGCTATCGGGCACGGGCAGGCGAATCGTCTCGAACAACAGCGGCTCGAACATGTGATGAAACCGCTCGACGCCCCCCACGCTCACGCTGCCCAGCGTATCGCCATGATAGCCTTCGGCCAGGGCGACGAAGATCGATTTGTCGGGACGCGGATCGGGACGCTGCCGCCAGTATTGAAAGGCCATCTTCAGCGCGACTTCGACTGCCGTCGCGCCATCGTCCGAAAAGAAGACGTGCGACAGCCCCGCCGGAGCGATCTCCGTCAAACGCCGCGCCAGCTTGATTGTCGTGGGGTTCGAAGCCCCGAGCAAGGTGGTGTGGGCCACGCGATCGAGCTGCTCGCGCAGGGCGGCATCGAGTCGCGGATGGCGATGCCCGTGCAGGTTGCACCACAAGCTGCTGACGGCGTCGAGGTATTCGCAGCCGTCGAGATCGACCAGGAACGAGCCGTGGCCGTGCGTGAAGATGCAGGGCTCGTACTCGGCCATCTGCGTGAAGGCGTGCCAGACGTGCTCGCGATCCCAGGCTTCTAGCTCGCGGCGAGTCGGTTCGCGCATAGGGGCTGCCCGTGGCGTGTCACCACTTGAGCGTGACGGCAGAGCCGACGCCCTCGCCCAGCATGGCGGCGGCATTCTCGCCGACAATGGCGAGCTCGAGCTTGCCGCTCGACCCGACCAGGGCGATGAGGGTCATCTCGGGCTGGTCGCCATAGGTGCGAAAGAGTCCGGCGGTTTCATGCTCGCCACAGCGGACGCTCAATTCCTCGCCCATCGGCACCCCCTGCAACTGCTCGGCGGTGATATTCGTGATGAGATTGCCGAACGAGTCGACCGAGGTCACCTCGCCGCTGATCTTTTGGGGCATAACTTCACACTCCGGCCAGTCGATCGCGACGAGCCCTGCTTGCGGTTCGCCGAGCCGCTCGGGCGGCAGTCCCTTACTCAGGTGTGCTGCGACCGGCGCGAAGATATCTCGGCCGTGAAACGTGGACGAGACCTGCTCGCGCCAGAAGCTGGTATCGGTCAGGGCCACTATTCTAGAGGGATGGGCCGCAAGGGCCAAGCGGCTCAGCAATCCGTTGTCGGGCGCGAGATACCGCCGGCCGGCAATCTCCGCGTAGACGATCGTCCGCCGCGTGCCGACGCCGGGATCGACGACCGCCACGTGAATCGCGTCGGCGGGAAAGTAGGGGCAGACTTCCTCGAGCGCCAGCGCCCCCCGTCGAATATCCTGGGGGGGAATCGCGTGGGTGAGATCGACGATCTCGGCCTCGGGATTGATCGACAGAATCACCCCTTTCATCGCCGCGACATAGGGGCTCGAGCTGCCAAAGTCGGTCGTGAGCGTGATGATGCGTCGTGCCATAACGACCGCGCAGGTGGAGAAATTGCTACGCTGCACACGATAAATGCCAACGTCCCGTTCGCCAACGTTTTGCTTTTCGATGCCCCCCTGCACGGTGAGCAAGCTGGTGGCAGTTGGGCACGAGGTGTCGCCTCGCATCCGCCGATTCGGGTTCCCCGGATACCACGAGCAAAACCAACCCAATTTTAGAATCCCTAAGTCGAGCTGCGGTCGGTTGTTTTTCCCATTTCACGGGGGAGGGGGCTTTTGACTCCGACGCGGCCAGACCGTAGAACTACTGGTTCGCCGATCGGTCGACGGCCCCAGGCGAGAGACCCCTGCGAAGGAGCCCTGTGAACCTGGTCAGGGACGAAAGTCAGCAGCCATAAGCGGTCAGCTTTTTGTGCGGTGGGTCTCTCGCCTAGGGCCGTTGCGGTTTCTTCGTGAACCGCCGGACGTCGGTGTCACGTCTCACGGGGAACGGATCTCGAACAAAGACTGGCATCGGCATGGATGACCCGCGCAGCGCCGATTTTCTGGGAAGCGATGGAGGCCACGAGACGGGACGCCAGGGCGAATATCTCGTCGTCGCTCGCCGCTATCGCCCCCAATCGTTCGACGAACTGATCGGCCAGGAACACGTCGGCCGGGCCCTCTCGAACGCCATCACCACGGGGCGCGTCGGGCACGCCTATCTTTTCACGGGGGCGCGCGGCGTCGGCAAGACTTCATCCGCCCGCATCTTTGCCAAGGCCCTCAACTGCGAGCAGGGGCCCACCCCCACCCCCTGCAACGAGTGCGACGCCTGCCTGCGCATCAGCACGGGGGATGACGTCGACGTGCTCGAGATCGACGGGGCGAGCAATCGCGGCATCGACGAGATGCGCGAGCTGCGGCAGAACGTGAACGTGCGTCCCAGCCGCTCGCGCTTCAAGATCTATATCATCGACGAAGTTCACATGCTCACGCGCGAGGCGTTCAATGCCTTGCTCAAGACGCTCGAAGAGCCCCCCGAGCACGTGAAGTTCATCTTCTGCACGACCGAAGCCGAAAAGATTCCGATCACGATCCTCTCGCGCTGCCAGCGCTTCGACTTCGCGGGGATTCAGACGCCGTCGATCGTGGCCCGGCTGCGGCAGATCGTCGACGCTGAAGGGGTGGTGGCCGAGGATGCGGCGCTCGAGAGTCTCGCCCGGCGGGCTGCCGGTTCGATGCGCGATAGCCAATCGCTGCTCGAACAACTCCTGTCATTCTGTGGCGAACGCATCACCGTGGCCGATGTGCATCGCATGTTGGGCACCGCCGCCGATCAGCGGCTCGGAACCCTGGCGTCGCACCTGGTGACGCGCCACGCCGCGGAAGCTTTGGCCGAGTTGGACCGCGCCCTGGCCGAAGGGGTCGACGTGGGGCAATTCGTGGGCCAACTGCTGGGCTACTTCCGCGATGTGATGGTTGTGGCCGCCGGCGGTGCGCCCGAGATGCTGCTCTATACGTCGTCGCAAGACCCCCAGCCCGTGCAAGAGGCCGCACGTTCGCTGGGGGTGCATACCGTGCTGGCCGTGATGCAAATACTCGACGAGACGCTGGGCAGGCTCCGTTACAGCACGCAGGGGAGGACGCTGGCCGAATTGGCGCTGGTGCGTATCACGACACTGGGCGATTTGGAACGCATCGCCGATTTGCTCGCCGAGGCGAATGGCCAGCCCGCGGATGCGGTTTCACCCCCCGCTCGGCCGGCTCCGGGTGGAGCGAGTGCGCCAGGTGGAGCGAAGTTGCCGAGTGCGCCCGCCGCGCCGTCCCGCGGAGAGCGTGCGCACGATCGGAGCCCCAGGGCCGAGACGCAGGCCCAAATCGGTCCCCGTCCGGCATCTGCGGCTGCGGTAGCGGACGAACCGCGTCGCCGTGAGGAGCCGCGCCAGGCAATGTCCGAGCGATCTTCGATCGGCGAACGTGTCGAGGCGGACTTTAACGAGGTTGCGGCCATGGCCACCGCGGCGCTGGTCGACGACGATCTCGAGCCTCCCCTCGACGAAGCGCCGCTGAGCGGTCGACCGTTGCCGGAGGCTGGTGTTTTATGGCAACAGACGCTGGCGAAACTGCCCGACCAACTGGCGAGGTTTGCCGCGACGGCTGAGTCTGTAGCAATTTCTGCGCCAAATCGGCTGGTCGTTGGGTTTGGCACGCAGTATACTTTCGGTAAGTCGATGTGCGAGAAGCCCGACCGGCTGGAGAAGCTGGAGAAGGCCCTCTCGGAAGTGGCCGGCCGGCTGATGCGGATTGCCTTCGAGGTGCTCGAGAACAGCGAGTCGGCCAGGCCCGTACCGGAGGTCCGGGCATCTCGTCCGGCGAGCTCGCGAGAGCGGCTCCAAGAGGCCAGCCAGCACCCCCTGGTGCGCCGCGCGGCCGAGCTCTTCGGGGCCCGCCCCGTCGCAGTCGAAGGGCCGGAGTCGAGCTGAGCTCACATTACGATTCAACCCACTTGCCTGCGGAAGAGACGAGGTTGCAAACGTGTTTGGTGGACTTGGAAACTTCGCTCAGTTGCTGAAGCAGGCCCAGCAAATCGGTGGCCGGCTGCAAGACGTCAGCGAAGAATTGCGCGGACGGCGGGTCACGGGGGGGGCCGGGGCGGGCATGGTCGAGGTTGACATGAACGGCCTGCAGGAAGTGCTTGCCGTGCGGATCGAGCCGAAGCTCGTCTCGGACGGCGATCGCGAGCTGATCGAAGATCTGGTCAAGTCCGCCGTGAACGACGCGGTGGTCAAGGCGCGCCAGCTTCACGCCGAGGCGATGAAGTCGCTCGCCGGCGGCATGGACCTGCCCGGCTTCGACGCGGCGATTTCGCAGTTGACCGGAGGAGTGCCCCCGCAGACGACGCCTTAAGGAGTGGAACAGAATCAGACGCTTCACGGTTGGGCAAGCCAGCAGTGCCACACGGCGAGTCACTGTCGGAAAGTCAAAAAGTCTGGATCGCGGTGAAGGAACGACGCGGCGGTGTCCAACGATACGGTAAACAAGCTGATCGAGGAGTTCGCGAAGCTGCCGGGCATCGGCAAGAAGTCGGCCGAGCGGCTGACCTATCACATCC
Organism: Pirellulales bacterium; assembly: GCA_019636335.1. Classification (NCBI taxonomy): domain Bacteria; kingdom Pseudomonadati; phylum Planctomycetota; class Planctomycetia; order Pirellulales; species Pirellulales bacterium. The sequence goes on along the minus strand of JAHBXR010000029.1, from coordinate 21,675 downwards.
TGCGAGTCCATCAGGCCGAGGCCCTGGCGCTGGCCGATGCGATTCGCAACGTCCGGGAGAATGTGCGGTATTGTAAGCAGTGCTACTTCCTGGCCGAGGAAGAGGAGTGCGCCATCTGTCGCGACCCGCGGCGCGATCACAGTCTGTTGTGCGTCGTGGAGCAACCGCGCGATCTGATGGCCCTGGAGCAAAGCGGAACGTATCGGGGCCTGTATCACGTCTTGTTGGGCAGGATCGCGCCGCTCGAAGGTCTTGGCCCCGAGCAGTTGACGATCGAGAGGCTGGTCGAACGCGTGCGAAGCGGTTCGTTTCGAGAGGTCATCATGGCGACGAATCCGACGCTCGAAGGCGACGGAACGGCGCTGTATCTGTCGAACGTGCTGGCAGATTTTCCGGTCGAGATCACGCGCCTGGCGCGCGGGATCACGACCGGCAGTGTGCTAGAATTTGCGAATAAGGAGATTCTCGCGGACGCACTCGCCGGCCGCCAGAAATTCTAGTGCCCCCTCGGGCAGCCGGCGACGAAAAACCCTTCGACGTCGCGGCGGATAGCAAGCAGAATAAAGGCGGTGTGGGGGAACGGCGTGCCGGTCCGCGGGATCGCGCGCGTCCGTGCGTGTGTCGGTAGCAGACAACGTATCGCGGCGGGGCAACGCCGCGATGCTCGAGGAACCAGGCTGCATGCGACTTTCATTCGGACAGGAATTGCGGCTCGTCCAGAAGCAAATTCTGGCGCCGCGCATGATCCAGTCGATGGAGATTCTCCAGTTGCCGATCATGGCCCTGGAAGAACGCATCGATCAAGAACTGCAAGAGAATCCGCTGCTCGAGCTGCGCGAGGAAGATCCCGACCTGCCCGACGAAGGAGGGGACTTCGAGAATCCCGATGCGCCCACCACCGAAGAGCGCGAGTTGGTGGTCGACGAGACCAAGAACAACGAGGCCGATTTCGAGCGTCTGCTCGAAATGGACCGCGAGTTCCCCGATCACTTCGAGGACCGCCCGCGCGTCAGCTCGGGCCGCATGGAAGAAGAAGGGGATCGCAAGCACGACGCCATGGCCAACATGGCTTCCCGTCCGCAGTCGCTGCAGGATTATCTCTGCGACCAGTTGGCCTGGTTCAATCTCGACGCACATACCCGCGACCTGGCCGAACGCATCATCTATGCGCTCGACGGCAACGGCTACCTGCACACCCGGCTCGAGGAGCTGCTCGACCCGACGGCCGACGAGTCGGAAGTCGCCCTGGCGCAGCAGGCACTGGCCGTGGTGCAAAAGCTCGATCCGCCCGGTGTCGGCGCCCGCGATTTGCGCGAGTGCCTGCTGTTGCAGGTGCAGCCCGGCATGCCCTTTGCCGAGCAGTTGCGCACGCTCATCAGCAGCCATCTCGAGGATCTCGAGCACAACCGTCTGCCGGTGATCGAGCGCAAGACGGGCTATTCGCTCGACATGATCCGCCGCACGGTCGAGCAATTGCGCACGCTGAACCCCAAGCCGGGGGCGTCGTTCGAAAGCGCCCACGTGCCGACGGTCACGCCCGATGTGTTCATCGACCAGGTCGAAGGGGGCCGCTACCAGGTGCGTCTCGAGGAAGGAAACACCCCGAACCTGTTCATCGCGCCCTACTACCGGCAGATGCTCATGTCGGGCGATCCCGAGGCTCGCGAGTACATCAAGCGCAAGATCAACTCCGCGCAGTGGCTGATCGATTCGATCGAGCAACGCCGCAACACGCTGACCAAGGTGGCGCAGGCGATCGTCGATCATCAGACCGAATTCCTCAACAAGGGCCCCGAGTTCATCGAGCCCTTGAAGATGCAGCAGATCGCCGACAAGGTCGGCGTCCACGTCACCACGGTCAGCCGAGCGGTCGACGACAAGTGGGTGCAGACGCCGCGCGGCATCTTCCCGCTGAAACGCTTCTTCGGCGGCGGCACGACAAGCGCCTCGGGCGAAGAGGTGGCCTGGGACACCGTGCGTCTCAAGCTGCAAGAGATCATCGACCACGAGGACAAGCAGAACCCACTCTCCGACGACGATCTCGTGGGCGAGTTGGCCAAGCATGGTCTGACGGTGGCCCGCCGCACGGTGACCAAGTATCGCAAGGCGATGAAGATTCCCAGTTCGCGGCAACGCAAGGACTGGACGCTGGTGAACTCGGCGAAGAAGGACAAGCCCGCTGCCGCGGTGGCCCCGGTCGAGCTCGATGACGAGCAGGACGAAGCGGTCGCCGACCATCCGGACGTCGAAGGTCCGATCGAGGCCACCGAGGCGCCCGCACCCCTGCGGCGCGTGTTCCAGGATGGTGACGCGCCGTTGCCCGACGCATCAAATGGCGTGTATGAGGGGACCGACAACGCGCCAGAGGAGTCGGCCACTCCCTCCTCGCTGGGCCCTGGCGAGTACTTGAACGGACGCTACAACCATCCATCCGCCAATCCGCCCGGCTCAACGTACCAATCGCACTAACGCTGCTTTCGTAGGGCGTCTCGCCGGCCCGTTCGCTGGGAAGCGGCGGGCGGATGCCTTGCGTGAGCGTGCGGTTTAGACCGTCTCGATGTGCAGGCCGCGGCGCAGGCGTTCGGCTCGCCGGCCGTTGTCGATCTTGGCGGCCACGTCGCGCACGCCTTCGATGCCCTGCAACACGAGCACGGGATGCGTGCGATCGGACGAGGTGATGCGGATGCTTCCCACCCCCATCATCCGCTCGAACGGCCCCTGATCGGTGGCCACGTCGTCGACGTCGATCAGCTCGATGCGATCGGTACGGCGGCGCAAGATGCCACTCTCGTGAAAGAGCCGCTGATTGGTCACGCGGTAGCTGATGCTCATCCGGCGAAACAGCAGCACGAGAGCCGGCACGATCCACGCCACGGCGATGATGCCGAAGCTGGCCAGGTACCAGCCACTACCGCTGGCGATCAGAAAGGGGGCGATCAAGCAGGCGATCGAGATGAGCGCGCTGACGACCCAGGCCCCCAGCATCGCCTTGGGCGAGTAGCCCCCGTGCCAGAGATCCTGCTCGGGCGAATCGGGGAGACCGCGGGGCGTCAGACGCGAGCGGAGGCTCGTCTCGACGGCTGCCTGCGCCGGTTCTGGTTTGGCCGTCGCGTCGGCGGCGATTTTCGCCCCGCAGGCAGGGCAGAAGGCAGCCGTGGCTGGTACGTCGGCGCGGCAGGCGGTGCATTTCATGGTGGATCGATCCGTGACACGTGGCGAAAGCGGGGATACCAGGCGGCCGCATTATAGTGGGGGCCGCGCACAGGGTCACTACGAGCTGCTTCGCCACGTGCCGCAAGATCTTGGCCCGAAACCAGTACCGTCCGACGTCTCGCTATGGGCAGGGGACGACCTCTTGCGGTATAACCGGGCGGGGCTGCCGTGCCCGCTCGATAGAACACCTTTGGCCGCGCCGAGTCCCTGGATATGAAGTGTCCTTTCTGCCGCGTCGATAACGATCGCGTCGTCGATTCTCGCACGAACGAGGATGGCACGACGATTCGCCGCCGCCGCGAGTGTCTCGCCTGCCGTCGCCGCTACACTACCTACGAACGTGTGGAAGAGGCGGTCATCAAGGTCATCAAAAAGGATGGCGGCCGAGTCCCCTTCGAACGGGAAAGAATTCGCCAGGGGCTCGAGAAGGCCTGCTGGAAAAGGCCCGTCAGCCTGGCGCAGATCGAGCAGGTGGTGAGCGAGATCGAGCGCGACGTCTACGAGACGTGCGAGTCGGAGATCGAAAGCCGGCAACTGGGCGAGATGGTGATGCGCCACCTGCGGCAGCTCGACCAGGTGGCCTTCGTGCGCTTCGCCAGCGTCTATCGCGAATTCAAGGACGTCCGCGACTTCGTCGACGAGCTCGAGCCGATGCTGGCCGAACGCGAACGCCAGCCACGCCCCGACGTCGAATAACAGCGCCCGCGGTGCTGCCGGTGCGCTCCTGCTTCTGTCGAAACTTTCCGCTAGAAATCTCTTTCGATTTGCCATGCTCGACGCCCAGCGACGCCACGAATACACTCGCGCCTTCGAGTTCGCCGAACGGCAGGTGGCCGACACGATCGAGCGCACGCCCGACTATTTTCCGATCTACACGACCGGCGGACGCTGGCATCACGACGGCGAGCTGTGGACCGATTGGACGGGCGGCTTCTTCGCCGGCATGATGTGGAAGTTCTACCAGCGGACGGGGCGTGGCCAGTGGCGAACCCGGGCCGAGCACTATTCGAAGCTGCTCAAGCATCGCCAGCACGACCGCCACGTCCACGACCTGGGTTTCATTTTCCTGAACACGTACCTGCCCTGGTACCAGGAGTTCGGCGAGCCGCACTTGAACGACGTGATCGTGCAGGCCGGGCGCACGCTCGCCCTGCGCTTCATGGAACGTGGACAGTATCTGCGTTCGTTCGTCGCGCCCGAGTCGTTGTTCATCGACATCATGATGAACGTGCCGATCATCTTTTACGCGGCGCGGGAGACGGGGGACAAGGAACTTGAGCGTGTCGCCCTCGCGCACTGCCGCACGACGCGCGACAAGATCGTGCGGCCGGACGGCTCGACCGCGCACGAAGGAATCTTCAATACCGAGACGGGCGAGTTCCTGCGGCAGTCGACCCACCAGGGGTTGCGCGACGACAGTGCCTGGGCACGCGGGCTGGCCTGGTCGCTGTACGGTTACACCACGGTGTACGGCTACACGGGACTCGACGAGTTTATCGAGGTCGCCGAGCGGAACGCCGGCTACTGGCTCAAGAGCCTGCCCGTGGATCGCATTCCGTATTGGGACTTCGATGCCGACCTGTCGCAGCCGTTGCCCTGGGGACCGCAGAAGGACAGCTCGGCCGCGGCCATTGCCGCCAGCGGGTTGCTCGATCTGGCGGGACGCACGAAGTCGGCCGAGCGGGCCGCGCAATATCGCGACACGGCGCTCGCCATGCTCGACGAGCTTTGTACGCCGCACTACCTGGCGGCCAATACGCCCGGCTGGGAGGGCGTGCTCCAGCACGGCGTCTACCACACGAAGAAGAACCTGGGCGTGGACGAATCGGTGATGTGGGGCGATTTCTTCTTCGTCGAGGCGCTGTCGAAGGCGCTGGGACCGAACGGCTAACCGTGCGGCGCAGATACCAGCCGGTGCTGCTGCTTGCGACGTTTACAGGCGATGCCACCTGCGACGGCCAGACCGAGAGCAGCGATGCCGAATGTCGAAGGCTCGGGAACGGTGAAGATCGCGATGGCGTTTTCCTCCGCTCCCATCACGTACAGGAATTTCTGGTCGGGAGAGAGGTAAATCTCTCTCGCGCCGTTCAATCCTTCGATTCCGGCCACGGTGTTGACGAACTGTTGATGTTCGGTCAACTCGCCTGTTATGGGATCGCGCAAATAGATATTCAGAGCATCGTCACGGACAACGGAGACGAGGACGAACTTGCCATCTGCCGTGACAGTAACGTCTTCGGGTAGATCCAGGTAATCGAATCCACCGAAGGTGTCGACATACCTCGACTTAAACGTCAGGTTTCCCGACAGGCTATCAACGTCGAACAGCGAGATGGCATCGCCAAACTGTTCGGTGACATAGGCGTGCTGGCCGGTGGGACTGAAGGCAATGTGCGTCGGACCGAAGAAATCGGGGCTGTCGATCAGCGCTTGGACCACGCTTAGTTTTCCTGTGATCGGATCACGGGAGAATTGCGTCAGATCATTGTCATCGCGTGCCGGAACGTAGAGAAATCGGTCATCGTCGGTGATCGTGAAACTGCGAATCGTGTTGAGCGTGGTGGTCGGGCCGATGCCGTCTTTGAGCGTTTCAACGAACGTCAGTGCTCCGGTGGATTGATCGCGTGCGAAAGTACTCAGCGAATGGTTTTGCTCGCTGGAAGCATATAGGAACTTGCCGTCGTTCGAAATGTTCATCGCATTAACGGCCGTCAGGCCGTTCAATACTCCGCCATTCGAGTAGGAAGAAAGATACGTCAACTGACCATTCAAAGAATTGCGATCGAAAATAGCGATCGAGTTGTCGTTCTGACCTGCGGCGTAGAGGAATTTGCCATCGGGGCTAATACGCAAGGCACGCGTGGCACCGATGCCCGCTACGCCGCCGACATCATCCTGCAAGACCTGCTGCTGCGTGAGCATGCCTGTTGCAGGGTCTCGAGCAAATACCGAGATCGCACTAGACGTGTAGGCCGCCGAGTAGGCATAGAGCCCATCGGAACTGGTAACCAAGTCATAAACGCCTTGCAAACCTGTCACGCCATTAACGCCGTCGCGCACCACGCCGACTTGGCGCCAGAGTGGCGTCGCATAGGCGGTCGAGGAGGGAAACAATCCCACGGAAATACAGACGATGGCGAACCGAGCGGCAAGCGTTTTCATGTGTGGCAATATCTAAGGCTGGCAAAGAAGAAAGGGCTGGCACGTCGACGTACACGAGCATCGATCTAACAGGTGCGGAATCGACCGCTGCAAAAATGTCGGCGAGGTTTGCCCAACGGAAGGACGTCCAAGCAGAAACTTAGGACGGGCAAAAGGCTACCAAGCCACCCGAGCAGCGAGCAATTTGTGCGCTGCGACAAACGGTCAGGTCAAATTCAGTAGCGTTCCAGGTAAGAGGTCGGGTGACCGGCACTTGTGCGTCGTTGGGACGCGCGTTGTGCCTGCCGATTCACTCTAGGCGCAGTCTACGCCAGGAGCAAAGAATCAGCGTGAAATCCCCCAGAGGTGGCTCGTCGCCTGGCAGATTCAACCTAGCTAGAGGCCGCCTTCTTGGTGCCCTTGGCGGCTTTCTTGGGCGATGCCGCCTTCTTGGCGGCGGGGGCCTTTTTCGCTCCGCGGCCCCCCTTCTTCTTGCTGGGGCCGGCGGCGGCGCGTTCGGCCAGTAGTTCCAAGGCCCGTTCCTTGGTCAGCTCTTCGGCCGTGAGCCCCTTGGGCAACGAGGCATTGGTCTCGCCGTCGGTGACATAGAGGCCATAGCGGCCTTCGAACAGTTGCACCGGCTTCGTCGTGACGGGCGAAGGCTCGAATTCTTTGAGGGGCGTGCGCGCCGCGCCGAAGCCTCGCCGCTGCTGCTTGGGTTGCGCGAGTAGCGCCAAGGCGTCCTCACGCGTGACGTCGAGGGGCGACATGCCCGCCGGCAGCGAGCGCGTCTCGTCGCCACACTTGATGTACGGTCCGAAGCGGCCGTTGTAGGCCACGATCGCCTCGTTGTTGTCGGGATGGTTGCCGAGATTGCGCGGCAGCGAGAGGAGCTTGAGCGCCACTTCCAGCGTCACGTCGCTCGGGGTCATGCCCTTCAAGAGCGAGGCGTTCTGCGGCTTCTCTTCGTCCTCGGGCGTGCCCCGCTGGACGTACGGTCCAAAGCGGCCCGTCTTCAGGTAGACCGGTTTGCCGGTGTCGGGGCAGTGGCCGATCGGCTCCTCGCCCTGGCCGGCCTGCTCGAGCATCTCGAGCGCCTTCGAGAGGGACATCTCGTCGGGGGCGACTTCGTCCGGAATGCTCGCGCGGCGCTCTCCATGCTCGAGGAACGGTCCATAGCGTCCCACGCGGACAAAGACCGGCTCGTCGAAGCCCCCCGGCGTGGGAGCGAGTCCCAACTGCACGCGGCTAACATCGCGGGCATCGATCTGATCGACCTTTTCGGCCAACAGCGGCTTCAGGCCCGATCGACCGTTGCCGTAGTAGAACGATTGCAGGTAATCGACGTGTCCCGCTTCGCCGCGGCTGATGGCGTCGAGATCGTCTTCCATCTTGGCGGTAAAGCTGTAGTCGACGAGCTGTGGCAGGTGGTCTTCGAGCAACTTCGAGACAGCGAAGGCGACCCAGGTGGGCACCAAGGCGTTGCCGCGCTTGAGCGCGTATTCGCGATTGAGAATCGTCTCGATAATCGCCGCATAGGTGCTGGGACGGCCGATACCGAGTTCTTCGAGGGCCCGCGTGAGCGTGGCTTCCGTATAGCGGGCCGGGGGCTGCGTGGTGTGGCTCTTGGAGTCGAGCTGGCGGCAATCGAGCGTCTCGCCCACGGCCAACTGCGGCAGCACGGTTTCCTGATCGGCCAGATCGGCCGCGGGATCGTCCGAGCCTTCGACATAGGCCCGCAGGTATCCGGCGAAATCGATGGTCTTTCCGCCGACTTGGAAGGCAGCGCCCCCTCCTTCGATGCTGACCGAGATACGGTGACCGCGCGCATCGGCCATCTGGCTGGCAACGGTACGTTTCCAGATCATGTCGTAGAGCTTGAACTCTTCGTCGCTCAATTGGCTGCGCAGGTCTTCAGGCCGCTCGAAGGTGTGCCCTGCCGGGCGAATGGCTTCGTGCGCCTCTTGCGCATTCTTGACTTTGGTCTGGTAGGTACGGGGTTGATCGGGAAGGTACTCGCGACCGTACTGGGAGGTAACGAGATCGCGCGCCGCCTTGACCGCCTCGGTCGAAAGGTTTGTCGAGTCGGTACGCATGTAGGTGATGTGCCCCGTCTCGTACAGGCTCTGCGCGATCTGCATCGTGCGCCGTGCGGTGAAGCGGAACTTGCGGTTCGCTTCCTGCTGCAGCGTGCTCGTCGTGAAGGGGGCGTACGGCTTCGACGTGTAGGGCTTGTCTTCGATCGAGGCGACGCGGAACTCGGCCGTCTGAAGGCGTTCGGCCAGGTCCTTGACCTGCGCTTCATCGAGCACCATCAAAGCCGTGTCGCGAATCTTGCCGGTAGCGGGGTCGAAGTCCTTGCCAGCGGGCAACTTGCGGCCATCGACCGACACGAGCGTCGCCTGAAATTGTTCGCCGGCCTGCTTGGCGAAGATGGCCAGCAGGTCCCAATAGGTGGCGGAGACGAAGGCCATGCGATCGCGCTCGCGGTCGACGATCAACCGCATGGCGACGCTTTGCACGCGACCGGCCGAGAGCTTCGGACGCACCTTGCGCCACAGCAGCGGCGACACCTCGTAGCCATAGAGACGATCGACGATGCGCCGCGTCTCTTGGGCGCGGACGAGATCGTTATCGATGTCGCGCGGATGCTCGAGCGCCTCGAGAATGGCGTCTTTGGTGATTTCGTGAAAGACGAGGCGGTGGACGGGAACCTTCGGCTTGAGCAATTCGCGCAGGTGCCAACTGATGGCTTCTCCTTCGCGGTCTTCGTCCGTCGCCAGGTAGAGCTCGTTCGCCTCTTTCAGCAGCCCCTTCAGCTTGCGGACCTGCTCGCTCTTGCCCCGCGAGACGATGTAGATGGGCTCGAACCGATCCTTGACGTTCACGCCCAGATAGGCCCAATCCTCCTGCTTGAACTCGGCGGGCACTTCCTTGGCCCCCTCGGGCAGATCGCGAACGTGGCCGATACTGGCCTCGATCACGTAGTCGTTGCCGAGGAATTTGCTGATCGTGCGTGCCTTGGCGGGGGACTCGACGATCACGAGTGCCTTGCCTTCGCGCTTGCTTGCTTTTTTCGCCATGGGTGCATCCAGTCGAGATCGGCCCTAACTGCCTGGCGGGCGTCGCTGCCCATTCAACAAGGCTTTTAGCACACGTCGGGGACGGACGTGGCAGAGAGCCGCCGCGTCACCTTCCCTTTTGATCCTACAAGTCTCGCAACACGTAAAGAAATCGTCTGATTAGGCCGGTGAAACGGCCCATCCGGGGGACCAATTCTACGTCGCTGTGGCAAACGTCAAGCACGATTTTGCCCCGGCTCGCCGCACCACACTCCTTTTTAGCATTGCGTTTACGTCGTCTAACCCTACAATGCAAGGCCCTGGTCGGGCAGAATTGTAATCGTCACCCATAAGTCCCTCCTCCCCCGGCTGTCAAGTGTGCCGACTTTGCCGGCTGGGAGTGTATTCGAGGCCTATCCCGATATGTCGCAGCTATTTCGTTCGTTCCGCAAGCGTCAAAAAATCTGGCTCGCCGTGCTAGGGGTGATGCTCATGATCGCCTTCGCCTTCGGCAGTGTTGCCACCCTGGGGCCAAGTAGCTCCACTCCCACCGACGATCCTGTCGTGGTCACGACCAAATTCGGCAAGGTGACCGAGACCGAGATTCAGCGGATGCTGCAGGCGCGGAACATCATCAACCAGTTTCTGCTCCGCTTGATGCAAGAAACCGCCGTCGCGGTCCGCCAGGAAAAAGCGCTGCCGAACCTGAACGACCAGCAGTTGTTCAACCTGCTTCAGTCGCAGATGCAGCGTTTCGGCATGTTGAATCCGGCCACCGAGGCATCGGTCATCCAGCAGTACGTGCTGCAGCGGAAGGCGACCGAACTGGGAGTGGTGGTCAGCGATTCGAGCGTCAACGAATTCCTGCGCTACGTCACGCTCAACATGCTGACGTCCGATCAGATTCGCAACCTGCTGACTTCGATGAACCTGACGCAGGGCAAGTTGTTCGACGGGTTGCGCGGAATCTTGATGGTCTCGTACATGGAGAACATCACCTCCGATCCGCTGCGCAGCTTGCCCCCCGCCGCGCGCTGGGAGCTGTTTCGTCGCACCAACGAAACCGCGACGGCTCAGGTTCTGCCGGTCAAGGTCGAGGATTTTGTCGGCCAGGTGTCCGAGCCGACCGACGCCGAATTGCGGGCCTACTTCGAGGAGTTCAAGGGTCAGCCGGCGGTACCGGGCGACCCAGAGCCAGGCTTCTATCAGCCGGCGAAGGCGCAGTTCCAATACGCCAAGGCCGATCTCGAAGCACTGATGAAGGTGGCCGAGGAGAAGGTGACCGACGAGGAAGTGAAGGAGTTCTACGAAAAGAACAAGGATCGCTTCCCGTATTCCGATTTCGATCCGCCGGCCGAAGAAGAGCCGAAAGCGGACGAGGAGGCCGCGGAAGAGCCCGCCAGCGACAAGCCGGCCGAAGACGCTCCCCAGGAAGAGACGCCCGCCGACGCTCCGGCGACGGAAGCATCGCCTGCCGACGAGAAGCCCGCCTCGGAGGAAACGCCCGCGGCGGATCAACAGTCGTCGCACGGCGGCAGCGAGGCGGCCCTTTCCGGTCAGGCGGGAGACGACTTGCTGCTGGCTCAGGCCGATACGTCGGCCGTCACGTTTCCCCCGACGGATGGCGGACAGGAACTCGAATCGACCGCGCCGCTCAGCTTCGAGGATCAACTGAATCGGCTTTCGGAGCAGTGGAGCCTGCCTTCCGACCTGCGCGACGGTCCGCGTCCCGAGTTCGAGCCGCTGTGGAAGGTTGAGAAGCGCATCCGCCAGCAACTGGCGTTCGAGCGCATCTACAAGGACATCGAGGCGGACTTCGCCAAGCTGCGCGAAAAGATGACCGCCTTCTACGACGAGCATTACGACGAGTTCCAGAAGTTCAACGTCGCGCTCCGCGACCATCAGGAACCGCCGGTTCCGCCGAAGTTCGATCTGGCCGAGGCGATCAAGGAGTTCCCCGGTCTCAGCGCCGATGAAACGCCGCTGCTGAGCGCCGTCGAGATGCAGGTCGAGACCGACATCGGCAAGTCGGTCGTCGATCGGCAGCCGTTCGGGATCGTGGCGTTCCAGTCGTTGCGTCCGTTCTTCATTCGCGAATCGCAAGATTTCCTCGGCAATCGCTACCTCTTCTGGAAGACGAACGAGGTCAAGGAGTTCGTGCCGACCTTCGAGCAGGTGCGCGAGCAAGTCGTGCGCGAGTGGAAGCTGCGCGAGGCGCGCAAGTTGGCGCTGGCCCATGCCGAAGAGCTGGCCGCTCGTGCCCGCGAGGCGAAGAAGCCGCTCCAGGAAGTCTTTGCCGGTGACGCCGGGCTGGAAGTCGCCAGCACCGGGCCGTTCAGTTGGCTCACGCACGGTAGCGTGCCCGTCGGTTTGACGCCGAATCAGCCGCCGCGTCTCAGCACCGTCCAGGGAGTGAGCGACGCAGGGCAATCGTTCATGCGAACCGTGTTCCATCTCGCCCCGGGCGAGGTCGGCGTGGCCATGAATCAGCCGGAAGACGTGGCCTACGTGGTCCAACTCGAGTCGACCACCCCCTCGGAGACGGTGCTGCGCGAGACGTTCATGGCCTCGAACTTCAATCGCTACGCCTCGTCGTCGCAGATCGACCGGCAAGAGTTGTCGGCCGCCTGGTCGAAGCAGATCAAGAACGATTCTGGTCTGGATTGGGAACGCATGGCCAAGTAGCGCGGCCATCGACCGCGACTTGCCTGCCGTCGGGGCCTCAGCGCCAGCGCGGCTGGCCGGTACATGCCTCGACCGCCATCCAGAGCTCGCTCTCGGGCGCCACACGCTTTTTGGTGGCGACGGCGGTTGGAATGGGCACGTGAATGTAGGCATCGTGCCAATAGCCGATCATGACGCCCGTCTTGCCGGCCATGGCCGCATGCGCGGCATTCCGCGCCAGGGCGTTGCAGAGCAGGCTGTCTTCAACATTGGCCGGCACGCTGCGAATGGTATAGCTGGGATCGATGTACTTGAGGTTCACCGGCTTGTCGATCGACTCGAAGTAGCGCACGATGCGCGCTGCCAGGGGTGGTCCGATATCGGCCTGTTTGCGATTGCCTGACGCGTCGCGGGTCGTTTCTTCCTCGAGCAGGTCTTGTCCTGCTCCCTCGGCGACGACGATGACGGCGTGGTCGCGTTCGTCGAGTCGCTTGGCCAGCGCGGCAAGCAGGCCCCCTTCCCCGTCGAGCGAGAACTTCGCCTCGGGGATCAGCGCGAAGTTGACCTCCTGGCTGGCGATCGTGGCTCCGGCGGCGATGAATCCGGCATCGCGCCCCATGACTTTGACCAGGCCGATGCCGCGCGGGGCCCCTTTCGACTCGGCGTGCGCGCCGTCGATCACTTCTTTGGCCTTTTCCAGCGCGGTCGAAAAGCCGAACGTCTGCGTGACGTAGGGGATGTCGTTGTCGATGGTCTTGGGAATGCCAATCACCGCGATCGGCAACTTGCGTCGTGCCACCTCCTGATGGATGGCCTCGGCGCCCCGTTGCGTGCCATCGCCCCCCAGGCAAAAGAGTGCGCTGATCTGATGCTCGACGAGAAAATCGACCGTGACCGCGGGATCCTGCGGCCCGCGCGACGAGCCGAGCACCGTGCCACCCTGCCGGTGGATGTTCTCGACGAACTGCGGCGTGAGCAAGATCGGCGGGTCCCCCTCGCGCGGGTTCAGACCACGATAGCCGTAGCGAATGCCCCACACGTTGGCCACGCCGTAGTTGTGGTGCAATTCGAGAAACAACGAACGGATGACATTGTTCAGACCCGGGCAGAGTCCTCCACAGGTCACGATGGCGACGTTCGTCTGCGGCGGATCGAAAAAGATCTGCTCGCGCGGGCCGGCTTTTTCGAACAGCAGGTCCTGCGTGGCGTCGGGGGAACGGCCGTCTGGCAACTCGATGACGTAACGCACGCGTGCTTCGTCCAGCACGAAATCGCCAATGCCGTCACCTGGCGTTGTCGACAGGCAGAGAGGTGAACGGTGGCGGCGCTCACCCAGGTTGGTCACGACCAGATTTGCTTGCGCGAGCATGGGCCCTTCGATCGTCGAGGGAGGAAACGCGTCAGAACGCACCCGACAGCGAATCGGTAGCGTCGCGAATGGTTCTCGCGCTGTGTTGCAGCGCTCGTTCTTCGTCGGCGTTGAGCGGCGGCGGAAATTCGGTCAGCACGCCCGCCCCCCCCACGAGTCGTGGTAGCGAGAGGGTGACTTGCTCGACACCGGCGATGGCATCGGTCTGGCTCGAGACGGTGAGCATGGCGCGCTGATCGCCGAGCACGGCGCTGGCGATGCGGGCCAGCGCGCTGGCGACGCCATAGTAGGTGGCTCCCTTGCCGGCGATAATCATTTGCGCCGCGTCGCGCACCTCGTGATCGATGCGTTGTCGCACCTCTTCGGACAGGCAGATGCCCGTCGTCGCCGCGAAATGATCGAGCGGCAAGCCCCCCACGTTCACCAGCGACCAGGTGAGCACTTCGGTATCGCCGTGCTCGCCCAGGACATAAGCATGCACGTGGTGTGCGTCGATCCCCAGGTGCTGTCCCAACATGGCCCGAAAACGGGCGGTATCGAGGGTGGTGCCCGAGCCGAGCACGCGCGAGCGGGGCAAGCCGAGGCGTTCAGCCAGCGTGGCGGCGACGTGCGTCATCACGTCGACTGGATTCGTCGCGACGACCAGCACGGCCTCGGGGGCGTAGCGCAAGATCTTAGGCACGATATCGCTGAAGACCGCCGCGTTACGCGCGAGGAGCGCCAGTCGCGATTCGCCCGGCTGTTGGCCGACCCCCGCCGCCAGGATGACCAGTTGGGACCCTTTCAGGTCGGGAAAGTCGCCGGCCCGTACCTCGAGTGGATGGGCGAAGGGGACCGCGTGCAGGATGTCGTCCGCTTCGGCTTCTGCCCGCGGCAGGGCCTTGTCGACGAGCACGATCTCGCGGCCGACGCCGCGCATGACCAGGGCATAGGCCGCCGTCGCTCCGACGAATCCGCTGCCGACGATGCCGATCTTCATGGTGGCTTCACTCTCGGCGAGAGACGTTTTTTTCGCGGGCGGCGCCAGCATAGCGCCCTCATCCTGCTGCTGTTGTTACGGCGGTGGAGAGGGGGTGTCAAGCGTTGGCGCGGTTCTCCGTAGTCCTAGTCGACCGCCGAGAGAAGCGTTATGATTGCCCGCGTTGACGCGATTTTGACAAATCAGGCATGTCCCCCCGCAGGCGGTGGAGTTGAAGATGATCGAAAAAGTAATTGAACTGCTGGGTGAAGACGGCAAGGCCCTGCTGGCCCACAAGTCGACCACGATTCCGCGCGAATCGCTGCACCTGCCCTGTCCTGATTCGGTCGATCGTTACTTCGTGCCGAGCGATCGCAATCTCCGCGTTCTGGCCAATCTCGAGCGTCTCAATCAGGCGGGCCGTCTGGCCAACACCGGCTACATCTCGATCCTGCCGGTCGATCAAGGCATCGAGCACTCGGCCGGCGCCTCGTTCGCGCCGAACCCCGCCTACTTCGATCCCGAGAACATCGTGCGACTGGCGATCGAAGGGGGCTGCAGCGGCGTCGCGTCGACGTTCGGCGTGCTGGGCCTCGTGGCCCGCAAATATGCCCACAAGATTCCCTTCATCGTCAAGGTGAATCACAACGAACTGCTGAGCCTGCCGGCGCGTCACGATCAGATCATGTATGGTCTGGTCGAAGAGGCCTACCACATGGGGGCGGCGGCCATTGGCGCCACGATCTACTTCGGCTCGCCGGAATCGGCGCGGCAGATCATCGAGGTCTCGCAGGCCTTCTACAAGGCGCACGAGTTGGGCATGGCCACGATTCTGTGGTGCTACTTGCGGAACCCGGCCTTCACCACGCCCGACAAGGACTACCACGTGGCCGCCGACCTGACCGGTCAGGCGAACCACCTGGGGGTCACGATTCAAGCGGATATCATCAAGCAGAAGCTGCCCGAGAACAACGGCGGTTACAAGGCGATCAAGTTCGGCAAGACGTCGCCCCTGGTGTATGAGAAGCTGACCTCGGACAACCCGATCGACCTGTGCCGTTACCAGGTGGCGAATTGCTACATGGGACGCGTCGGTTTGATCAACTCGGGTGGCGCCTCGGCGGGCGATTCCGACCTGGCCGAAGCGGTCCGCACGGCCGTCATCAACAAGCGTGCCGGCGGCATGGGGCTCATCAGCGGTCGCAAGGCGTTCCAACGTCCGATGGCCGAGGGCGCCAAGTTGCTCCACGCGATCCAAGACGTCTATCTCGATCCGCAGATCACCGTGGCTTAAGCGGCGGCGCGGTTCAGGCCGGCAGGCATGCCTGGCCAGCTCGACTCGGGTGATTACCCCGACTGCCCGGGTCAGCAACCTCCGCCAAACCGTCCGGGTTGTGCAATCTTGCCTTGCAGCCACGGTGGAAGCCGCTAGACTTATGCCCATTCATGACGGCTGCCTTGTCGGGACTGCCCTTCGCACCCGGGCGCGCATGACGATTGCGGGCGAGTAATCGCCCAGGTAGAGGAGTTGTTCCGTATATGGGGAAAAGGTTGTACGTCGGAAACCTGGTGTACGCGGTGACCAGCGCTGACTTGAACTCGCTCTTCGCGCAGTACGGCACCGTCAACAGTGCCCAAGTGATCGAAGACCGCGAGACCGGTCGCAGCAAGGGGTTCGCGTTTGTGGAAATGGGATCGGACGCCGAGGCGCAAGCCGCGATCGATGGCTTGCACGGCTATGATCTCAAGGGCCGCCCGTTGACCGTCAATGAAGCTAAGCCCCGCGAAGATCGTGGCGGCGGCGGCGGTGGTGGCGGACGTGGTGGATACGGTGGCGGCGGCGGCGGTCGTGGTTACGGCGGTGGTCGTCGCTAGTGGGTGAGCGCGCCGCGTCCCATGGACGTCGGCGCGCAACCACATCGTTTCCTCTCCGCGCGCGGTCTCGAAAGGCCGTTCTCTGGCAGTGTTCCACTGCGGCGCTCTTTTTGCGCGCCTTTTGGTCCGGCCATGATGTTTGTGCCGGATCGTCCGAACCGGCCGTTTGCGCCGGCGGTCTGCGCGCCGTTATCTGCTTTGCATGCGTCGCGACGCGACAAGAGCATTGCCTAGTCGCGGCCTGGTGGCTTCCGGGCGGCGGAAGTGAGTCCATGTTCTCCCCCCCGTAGCTCGCTGCGAGCTAGGGTTGGATCGAAAGTTCCCCACCACTCGAGTGGGGTAGTTCCAACCTTCACCAGCGTGCCGTGGGACAGAACATGTCGTCGATCGCGAGCTCGTCAACTTCGGACCAATACGATCCCACGACCTTGGCCGGCTACGAGACACCGGTATCGGTTGGTCCGGCGACCGCTGACGAGCCGCAAGTTGTTGCGAACGCTCCGGCGCCAGCGAGCAACGCGCCTGCTGCAGAACCTTGTGCGAAATGCCAGGCTCGCACGTTCACGCGCGGCGCCGAGTGGTGCTCGGCCTGTGGTTGGTATCCGCGTTTGGGTTTCTATGTCGAACCGGATCCCGTCGCCGATCCGAATGCCTCGTCGAAGCCCAAGCCCTGGTACCAGGAGATTCCGCTCTGGGCCTGGAAGCTGGGGGCGGGCGTGGCGGCCCTGGGCCTGATTGCCATCATCGGACGCGTGCTGACCACCGACGGCGGCCTCGCACGCATGGTCTGGGCGCTGGCGATGTTCTGCGGCGGCCTGCTCGCCGTGTCCATCGCACACGTGCTGGCCTATGCCAACGCGGTATTCCACGACGCTCAGCTAGGACCACTCGATTTCGTGCTCAAGCCGCTGGCGGTGTGGGGTACCACCTTCCGTGCTTTTCCCGAGACCTTTCGTCGCGTGGCTTCGGCCGCTTGGGGCTTCTCGTCCGCCTTCTTCGCCATGGCGGTCGTAGGGGGCCTGCCGTATTACCTGCTCTGGAGTTGGACGGGTGATAAGGCTGCCCCCAAGACGAATCTGGTTCATGCGGTCGTTTCGCAAGGCATCGATGATCGCGGCACCGGCAATGAAGATCTTGCCGGCTCGATCAAGGACTTTGCCGGCGAAAAGGGGGACGAGAAAGACAAAGACCAGGAGAAACAGCCCGAGGATGAAGCGGCGCGCGAGTTGGCCAAGCGACCGCGCTCGGTCGACTGCGTCGTGCTGGGCTACCTGCCGCAAGGCAAGACGAGCTTCGAATCGCTCGTGCTGGGCGCCGATGTCGACGGCAAGCTCAAGGTCGTGGGGCTGGTCTCAGACGGCATCTCGCCGGAATTGAAGACCGAGTTGATGGAACGTATGAAAGATCTGCAGCGCGACAAGCCCCTCGTGCCGAGCCAGATCGAAGCCATCTGGCTCGATCCGAAGTTGACCTGTCGCATTCGTTTCAAGAACTGGACCGATAAGAAGCGTCTCTCCAGCCCGCGCTTGCAGGAGATGCTGACCGATCTCTAATCGCCGGCAACGATCGATCTTGGTTCGGCGCTGAAGCGGGGATTTTTGCCGGCGCCGGTCGTGGCGACATGTGCGGCACGGCGCGAGACGGTCGGGGGCGAAGCCGATTTCGGCCGCTTTGCCCCGAACCACCGAGACGGTAGAATCTCTTTCCACATGCTGGCCGTGGTGGGAGGCATGCCGAGGAGGATCGAGGGAAGCCCCTTCGTCCGCCGGAAATCGCCTTCGCTCGCTGGTCAGCAGTCGCAGCTCCCACTGGTTGGGACGATGCGCCCGTGGCGCAACTGGATAGCGCATCGGTCTTCGGAACCGAGGGTTGCAGGTTCGAATCCTGCCGGGCGTGCTTTTTTCTCCGGCGATGCGAGATTGGTGGTCAGACCACCGCTCGCGATCGATTCTGGGCCAGCCCGTACGCACGCCCGACGGTGCAGTTTCATAGAATGCCTGATAAGGGGCCCCCTGCTGCACGCTCGTGCGACTGGGCTTCCCCACTTTCACTTGTTTGGCCTGCGCCGGACCGCTAATCTGCCGCACTTTTCCTGGCAGAAGGTTCCTTTCGGTGCGAGGCCTCATGTCTACGGCAATTCGCTGTATCTTGCTGAGCTGTTTGGTTTTGTGGTGTGGCGCGGCAGGGGCCCAAGAGATCGAAGGCCCGCAGTTGCTCCGCTTGCCCCCCACGGCGCCGGCGGCCATTCCCACGCCCCAAGCTGCGGCTAGCACTGCCAGCGGCGCTAGCGCCGAGGCCGCCCCTGTGTCCGCCACGGAGCAGGCCGCGGCCGAGGATGCCGCCGAATCGGGCGAAGAGAACCTCGTGGCCGAGGAGGTCGCCGCGCCCGAGGAAGAGCGCGTTTACTCGTGGTACGACGTGCGCCAATGGATGCCGCGCGAGGGCTTCGAAGCGAGCGCCGAAATGGGGCTCAATGGCACGGCAGGCAATACCGAGACCCTTTCCGAACGCATCGGCAGCAATATCAAGTGGACGCGCGGCCAGAACACCTGGGATTTCAACGGCATTTACAACATGTCGTCGGAGAATGGGCAGCAGACGGCGAACAATGCCCTGGGGCAGGCCCGCTTCGAGCACGCCATCGGCGACTCGCGCTGGTCGCTCTACAGCTTGAGCCTGATCGAATACGACGAGTTCCGCACCTTCGATGTGCGGCTGGCCACGAATCTCGGTTTCGGTTACCTCATCATCAAGAACGACCGCACGAAGTTGAACTTCCGCCTGGGTTCGGGCGTGTCGAAGGAGCTGGACGGACCGGATCAAGATCCCGTGCCCGAGGCCGACATCGGCGTCGACTTCGAGCATCAACTCACCAGGCGGCAGAAGATCAACTGCATCACCGATTACTATCCCGACTGGACCAATTGGGCCACCAGCTATCGCATCATCACGACCGCCGGCTGGGAATTTTTGATCGACGAGGAGATGCACCTCAGTCTCAAGGCGGCGATTCTGAATCGCTACGACAGCACCGGCGACGGGGCAAGGCCGAACGACTTGAACTACTCGCTGCTGCTCATGTGGAAGACCTGACGCGCCGCGGCGCGCAGGAACGCTCACTCGGCCAGTTGCGGAAGCAACAGAAGAGGTTCCTATTCGGAGCGCTTGCTTGCAGTTGAATCATACTGGTCAGCGAGGAGCCGCCTCGCTCACGCTTCGCGCTTGAGATGCGCGTTCGGCAGTTTCCCCATCTGCGTCTATCTGCGTCCATCTGTGGATCAAGTCGTTCGGCCTCTCGACTCAGTCCAGGGGGTGATCCGCAGATTTTCGCAGAGACACGCAGATAACGGGCAGGATTGAGCTGGAGCCGCCTCGCTCACGCTTTTTGAAGTTGCGCTTTTCGAGGCTCCTTGTCTGTATTCTCCGCAAATCGGCAGGATTTTGGTGTGTCGTCGAACGCTGTTCTTCGTTTGCTCCGGCACCTCATCTTAAGCGCGAAGAACAAGTGTCAGGTACGGAGTACCTGACACTTGTTCGGACGAGCGCAGCTCGGCTCTGGGTGCCACCGGCTCTGCCAGTGTCTGGTGAATTGAAGTGAAGAGGTTCTTTGATCGTTCGAGTCGAGCCTGGCGCGCGGCTGCCGTTTTAGACTTGGAATACGGTTGCTCGACTCGGCAGAGCCAGTGCCACCCAGTGTTGGCCGCATCCCACCGAAGGGGCCGAGCTTACCGCTTCGCTCTGGTCAGGTAGAGGGCTACTTGACCTACTACTACAAAATCGTTGTTGCATCGCCCTTGTGTTTTCCCTCGCTGACGCCTCGCGCTTGGGATGCGTATTCCGCAGTCCCCATCTGCGTCTATCTGCGTCCCTCTGTGGATCAAGTCGTTCGGCCTCTCGACTCAGTCCAGGGGGTGATCCGCAGATTTTCGCAGAGACACGCAGATGCAGATAACGGGCAGGATTGAGCTGGAGCCGCCTCACTCCCCCTCGGGGCATCGGTGGCGTGGGGATCGATCATGGAACTGGGTTGCCCAGTGCGGGTTGGGGGCGTTCCGCGGGGGGGCGGTTTTTCTGACTGCCGCCGCGACCAGACTCGGCATAAAATGGGCGGGCCGGCATCGCCACGCGCGACGTCGGAGACAATTTGAAATGACGCGCGAGCGTCAAGACGCTGCTTCCGCGAAAACCGGCAAGTTGGAAGTAAAGAAGCAGTGCCTTGCAGCCGCGCCCCGAAAGGGGCGTCGGCCAGGGCACGTTCTTTACACCCCTTGGCGGGGGTTCCCGGAGCGGCTTTGGTTCGACGCCCTGTTTTATTGGGGACGCGGCAATGCAAGCTTCGGCGGACGACTTCTTGGCGGGCGATGACGAGGGGCAGGCCCCCTTTCCCCTCGCGCCCGACGTCTGGAAGCGCATCGCCGAGCAAATGAGGCTCTCCGACCAGCAGCGCGCGATTGTCGAGCTGCTCTTGCAACGCAAAAAGTGCAAGCAGATCGGGCCAGCGTCGGGCATCGCTCAGCCGACGGTGGAAACCTACCTCAAGCGCGTCTACCAGCGGCACGGCGTCCGCGATCACACGGAGCTACTGCTCCACATCATGGCGCTCAGCCAGCAGGTGCCCCGCAACGGTGCGTGTCGTGGCGAGTCATGACATGGCGCCCCATGACATGGCAGATCGCGGCTTTTCGTGGTGGCCGTGCCGAATACTTTGAGCGTTGCATTGCAATTGCTTTGAGGTCCCCATTCGGACAAGTTTCAAATTGCTATCTCAATTCGGAAAGGATCGCTACTGGCACCAGAATCATCTGCCCGAAGAAAAGGCACTGGTTGCCTCATAACATTCGCGATCCTTGAATCCGGGCATTTTCTCTGTCTCATGCGGCCTTCGGCCCGCTATGCGTCAAGTCTCGCACGGCGACAAGGACAAATCGTTCCTGACGCCTGCCGCGCCAGTCACTTGCTCAGACGGATTCTTTCTTGCAGGATGCGGCAACACATACGCTACAAAATTCTATTGGGGTCAAAATGCAAAAAGTCACAATGCCGTGTTTTCTGTTGATCGTTCTTGCCATCGCTTCACCATCCGTAAGGGGAGCGAGTCTCTATTGGACGCAGAACGGCGACATTTACCACGCGAACATGGACGGCTCCAACGTCGCTCCAATCTACACGCGTGGCCCCTCAGACTTCCTCACGGCACATCTCGACGTTGATTTGCAGAATCGACACATCTATTGGCTCGGCGTTTATCCATCCGGACCATATGCAATCCGTCGGAGCGATCTGGATGGGCAGAATATCCAGGATGTGATTACATCCGGACTGGGACCTGCCGCCGTGTACGGCCTAGCGGTCGATGCCGTAAATCAGAAGCTGTATACAGGCTCGCACGTCTC
>JAHBXR010000028.1 GCA_019636335.1 Pirellulales bacterium | reverse complement strand
CTGCCACCCCTCTCCAAGCAGATTTTCTTGACACTACCCAAACCCCCATTTATGATCGATGCTTGCCACCAAGCTGCGCAAGTTCCTTTGTAGCTTGGAGTATCGCACACAAGAGACCTGCGACCGGGCCGGTTTCCCGGGGTGCTGTAGGCACGCCCGTCTCTGCCGATCGGAATTGCGGATCGAGGCAATATGAGTATTTGGAGCAAGGTGCTGATCGGCCTCATCGCCGTCGTCTCGCTCGCCTTCTTCTATCTGGCGATGCGGGCGCTGAAGACGCACCAGGCGTGGCACGGCGAGGTCGCAAAGTACGAGAAGGCGATCGCCGACGCCGCGGTGTCGCGTGAAGCCGCGGAGAAAGAGCTGCGCAACCTGCGGCCGGTGCTCCATAGCGCCTTGGTCGATCGCGGCCGTATCTGGCGCGATGCCATCCCTGGCCCCGTGAATCCGCAGACGGGAGACGTGACGATCACCTTCACGGTTCCACCCGCCACGCCGATCGACGATAAGGCCGTGCTGTTCGTGTTCGATCAACCGGAACCCGCCACGCCGGCCGCCGCGGCGAACCCACTCGAAGAAGCGCTCCAGCAAGACGAAATCGCTGCTCCTGTCGAACCTGCCGAAGGGCAGGAAGAGACGGGTGAAGCCGGCACGGCTCCCGCTGCACCCGCCGCCGCGCCCACGCCGCCACCTCCGCCCCCGGCAGGTCAGGTCGGTGCCTATTTGGGGCAGTTCAAGGTCGTGGGCATTGGCGAGACGGGCATCGCCCTCGCCCCGGCGAATAAGCTTTCTCCCACGGCCCTGCAGCGTCTCATCGAACATCGTGGCCCTTGGATGCTGGCCGACGTGCTCCGCTCGGACCGGCACGACATCTTCGATCCCGAAAATCCCGACCACATGGCCATGCTGCCCGAAGCCACGCGGCGCGAATACGAGAAGGATGGCAAGGATGCCGACCCGAACGATCCGCCCGAGCAGGTCGTCGAGGGCAAATTCGTGCGGAAGTTGCGCGACTACGACGTGATCTTCCGCGAGGATGCACGGCTGCGCACGATCGAGATCGACCAGCTCGAAGCCGCCAAGAAGGACCTCGCCTACGTCACGGCGGCGCACAAGGCGGCACTGGCGCAAGAGCAATCGCGGCGCGATCAAATCGCCGCGCTCGAGACGGAGCTGGCCAAATACACGCGCGAACGTGACGCCGTCGTCCAGCACGAAGAGCAGGTCGCCGCCAGGCTGGCCGAGGTGCAGGCGGGCATCGATCGGCTTTTCGCCGAGAATAAGCGCCTGGCCGCGGAGTTGGCCGAGTTGCAATCGGCCCGGCCCGCCGCTGCCGCCGTTCGTCCGTAATCGCCCCATTTCAACGCCGGCTTCGGCTCTCTCTCCATCTCCTGCTCGGCCGCGCGGCGGCGAACTTCTTTCGCCAACAGGGCAAGCGCCCTTGCTGCCGCCACCCCTACCCGGCCAAGATACGCACTGTGCGGCGTGCCCAGAATCCTCGGGCCATCCCCGCGAACCTCGCTGATACCCGCCCCTCGATCAACCTGAACGAACGACCGCAAAGTCACGCATGGGAATCTACGACCGCGAATACTACCGCGACGATCAGAACGCCTTCGGTTTTGGGCCCGGTACCGAACGCTCGATGGTGGTCATCCTGATCCTGGTGAACGTGGCGCTGTATGTGCTGAACATGCTCACGCCCGACAACTGGTTGACCGAGAATATGCAGGTAAGCGTCGGGACGATGTGGCACCCGTTGGATTGGTGGAAATTTCTCAGCGCCGCGTTTGCGCACGATCCAAAAGATATCAGGCACATCTTATTCAACATGCTCGGCCTGTTCATCTTCGGCCGCGGCGTGGAACAAGTTTATGGCCGCTACGAATTCTTGCGATTCTACCTAGTAACCGCCGTGTTTGCGTCGGTCGTATGGTGCGTAGTTGATTGGTTTACGTACGGCAATCCGAGACACGCGATGCTCGGCGCATCGGGAGCGATTTCAGGCGTGACCATCCTCTTCGCCTGGAACTTCCGCAACGTGACCGTGTTACTCTTCTTCGTGCTTCCCATGCCCGCCTGGGTGGCCGCTGTGTTGTTTGTGCTCTACGACCTGTTCTCCGCCTTTAGCGGGACCAGCCTCTACGGCAAGGATAACGTGGCATATACCGCCCACTTGGCGGGAGCGGCATTCGCGTGTGCCTATTACCAAGGAGGCTGGAACTTCGGTCGGCTGACCGGGGCCTTTTCCTCGGCCCGCGCGCTGCGCCGCAAGCCGCGACTCAAGGTCCACGACCCGCGCGAACAGGAAGAGCGCCCGCTGCAGGAACGTGTCGACGCGATCCTCGAGAAGATCTCGCGCGAGGGTGAAGCCAGCCTGACCCGCGAAGAACGCAACACGCTCGAAGAGGCCAGCCGCCGCTATCAACGTCGCCGCCAATAGCCGCGTTTCCACGCGACGTCCTCGCCGCGCTCTGCTCCGTCCGACGTGGATCACTCCTCCGTCCGACGAGCAACTGGCGCGCAGCCGACCTACGGCATCACGAAGCCGCTAAGATCCAACGTCTCTTCTTCCGGCTCTTCGTCGTGCAGCACATCCTGGAGCAGGCTGTAGAGGTACCAGTCGAGTTCCGTGCCGCCGGTGAGGTCGTCGACCACCTCGTCGTCGAACAGCGTGACCCCCGGCGTAAGGAACGTACTGCCGTTGGCCCCCCCCGGCGTGCCGGTCAGATGCTCGATCCGCTCGGCGTAGCTGTGCGCCGAAAGCCATTCGGCATGGATCGCCATCAGCGCTGCCGCATTCAGATCGAAGCTCGTACGATCGGCGATCAGCAGATCCTCGCCCCCGTTACCGGCGAGCGTGTCGAGCCCCACGCCGCCGATGAGCAGATCGCGTCCGTCCCCCCCCACGAGACTATCCTTGCCCGAGCCGCCGCTGAGGATATCGTCCCCTGCGCCGCCGAGCAGGGTGTCGTTCCCTTCGCTGCCGTCGCCGCCGGTGATCAAATCGTGCCCATCGCCGCCGTCGATCCGATCGTTGCCGTGATGTCCGAAGAGTTGATCGTCCCCCTCGTCTCCAAAGATGCTGTCGCCGCGCCCTTCGGCGCCGTCGCTGGCATCGCCGAGAATCGTATCGTCTCCCGGCCCGCCGCGGAGCGTGTCCTCGCCCCCTTCGGCGCCATCTCCTTCGATGCGATCGTTGCCCGGTCCGCCGAGAATCGAGTCGTTCCCCTCGGCACCGTCGCCGGCGGCGCCGGGAAACTCGCCCCGCAACAGGTCATCGGCCGCGCCGCCGATGAGCGTATCGCTGTGCCGGCCTCCTTCGAGCGTGACGGGCAACGTCGCCAGCGCGCCGGCATCGAGCAGATCGCGCCCGCCGTGGCCCCGTCCGATCACGCGTCCCGTCACGCCGCTGAATGTCTGGACCACGTTGATGGTCGTGCCCCCCACGACCTGCGTCCGCACTTCGATCTGGCCGGGCGCGAGCTCGTGGAACGAGACCCGATCGTCGCCGTCCGAGCCGTCCCATTCCACGTCCGCCCCCACCTGCCGCACGCGCCAAATGTGTACCGGATAGGTGAACCATTCTCCCCGGCCGCCATCCTTGTCCGTCGCGCGGACCCGCACCCGATGCGTGCCGGGCGTGTCGAACGAGCGCGTCACCTGCGTGCCGCTCGCCCCGGCGAGCGTTTGATCGGGCGTCCCGTCGCCGTTCCAGTCGATCTCGAAGGTGAAATCAAAAGCCTGATCGACGGTCGTCGGATCGAGTGCCCAGAGCGAATAGGTATGGACGAGCCCGGGCGTGCTGACCGAGGTGCCGGTCATGCCGGCCATGGGGGGCGCGTTCTCCAGCACGAGTTCCACCGGCTCGCTCGTGGTCACCCCGCCATCGTCGTCGCTCACGCGCAGCCGCACGGCGAACGTGGCCGGACCATCGACGATGCCCAGCGCCACCAACTGCGTCCAGGTGACGACCGGCGCCGGCCCCACGGCATCGTCGAAGACGAGATCGCCATTCAAGTCCCACGAATAGCTGAGCGGATCGGCCGCGCCGCCGGCATCAATCGCGCTGCCCGCCAGCGTAAGCCAGGCCCCTTCCACAATCGTATAAGGCCCGCCAACATCAACCACCGGAGCCGTGTTCGCGATGGTCAACGAGGTCGTCGCGGTCGTTTCGCCGCCATCTCCATCGCTGACGCGCAGCGAAATCGTAAACGTGCCGTTGTCCACGATGCCCAGCGCCTGCAGCTCGGCCCAAGAGAGCGTCGGATTCGGTCCCAGCGCGTCGTCGAACACGCCATCGTCGTTGAGATCCCAGGTGTACGTCAGCGGATCGGCCGCCACGTCGCTGGCGAATCCCCCCAGCAGGAGCGCAGCCCCTTCATCAATCGCGTACGGTCCGCCGGCATCGACCGTGGGGGGCACGTTCTCGACCGTCAACAAAGTGGAGGAAGAGGTCGTGGCCGTGCCCACGGAGTTCGTGACGCGCAGGCGCACGTTGTTGAACGTGGCGGGCCCGTCCTGAATGCCCAGCGCCGCCAGTTGCGACCAACTCACCGTGGGCGCGGCGCCAGTGGCATCGCCAAACACGCCATCGCCATTCAGATCCCAGGAGTAGGTCAGCGGCCCCAGCGTGCCGGAGGGATCCGTGCCGCTGCCGGCCAGCACCAGCGCGCTCCCCTCCTGCAACAGATAGGGGCCACCGGCCGAAGCCGTGGGGGGCACCGCAATCGGATCGATCGAGTCCGGATCGATCAGCCA
The DNA here is from genome assembly GCA_019636335.1 of Pirellulales bacterium. Classification (NCBI taxonomy): domain Bacteria; kingdom Pseudomonadati; phylum Planctomycetota; class Planctomycetia; order Pirellulales; species Pirellulales bacterium. Next base: position 66,021 of record JAHBXR010000028.1, on the reverse strand, counting down.
CTGCAGGTACTGTTCGAGATCCGTGTAGCCGATATCGTTGTGTACGGCGTTGTTGTTGGCCACCAGGGGATTCGTGCCGTACCACGTTTCCCAGTAGTCGGGCATGCCATCCTTGTCGGTATCGGTGGGGGCGGTGCCGCCGTTGATCGTCGGCCAGGGGGGACGACTCGTCTTGATCGAGCCTTGCGTGCCCCAGCTCTGTACTTCGCTGACGAGCCGCGCGTCGACACCGTCGCGATTCCACGGCTGCGCCCCCACGTTCGCCAGGACGTACGTCAGCGCGTCTTGCGCCGACATCAGGTTCGAGATCTGCGCCCACTCCGGCACGGCGAACGGCTGGTTGAACAGGTTGTACGAACCGGTGAGATTCGACGTGTTGGCCAGCGTGCCATCGAGGACGCCGTCGCGATCCGAATCGATGTAGTTGCCCGACATGTAGAGATCGTCGCCCCCGCTGCCGGCGTGCAGCAGCATGCGATGCTGATTGCCGAAGATCTGAAAACTGTTCGGACCGGCGATATGGTAGTTGTTCACCAGGTTCCAACTGGCGTATTCGTTCGAGGTGGCGGTGGGCTGCGCGCCCCAGTCGCCTCCGGTCCCCCAGTTGTAGAGCACGTTGTTCACCATCTCGAGCAAGAAGGGCTGCCCGTTCTGCGAGGCGGCCCGCGGCATGCGCCCCAGCAGGTTGGTGTACAGATTGCCGTAGAGCGTGATGCGGCCACCACCGGCATATTCGGAGTTGATCAGGCTGCCATACTGGTGCCCCGAGCGCAGTCCCTCGGCGATCAGCGAATTCTGCAACGTGATGTTGGTCACGTTGCGCGTGATGGAGAAGTTTTCGTCGGTCCCCCACGAGGCCGAGATGTGATCGAAGATCGCGTTCTGCGTATCGGTGACGAAGAAAGCGTCGCGCTCTTGTGACGTGTCCCCCCAGCGCACGGTGAGATGCCGGACGATCACGTTCGAGACGTTGTTTGTCTCGAAGTAGCCGTTCCGCAGCACGATGCCCCCTGGCGCCGTTTGCCCGGCGATCGTCAGATCGCCGTAGCCGGCATTGCGGGCACGGATGCGGGCGCCGTTGAGGTTGATCTCGCCGCCGACGGCAAAGACGATCGTCCGCGGACCAGAGCGTGGTCCCTCGACCCCCTCGCGGAACGATCCCGGGCCCGAAGCGTTCAGATTCGTGACGATGTAGACTTCGCCGCCGCGTCCGCCGGTCGCTTCAGAGCCGAAGCCCTCGGCCCCGTAAAAGGCCTTCAAGCCGCTCAGCATGCGCCGATCTTCGAGCGCTTCCATCCGGGCGAGGCTCGTCCGCGACTCGATCGGTCGTGTCCCGCCGACGCGCGACTTTCGTATGGAGTTGCCCTTCCGGCGCTTCGCTCGCCCACGCATGTCGACTGCTCCCGATGTTCCGTGTAACCGGCCGGGGGAACGTTTGAAGCATGGGTGCTCCCCCCGACAGCAGGAGCAAATGTAATCGGCCGGGGGGCGGACGACCAAGCAGAAAACCACTCAGAGGGCGATCCTGCGGCCACTCGCCTCGACGCCAGAGACCCAGGCCTGCGCAGCGCAGCCGCGAATTCACTCTTTCCGCAAAGGGCGCGCGAGCGACGATCTCTCATCGGGGCATCACGGCGGCGGCAACCTACCGTCCCGCCGAGCGTTGCACCGGAGGCTGCTTCAAATAGGCGAACAGATCGGCGATTTCCTCGAGGGCCAACTCGTTGAAGAGTCCCTCGGGCATGGCCGACTTCGCGTGGGGCACGATCTCGTCGATATCGGCCTTGGGGATGACGCGCTTCTCCCCCGTCGATTGCAGCACGACCACCGCATCGGTGCCGGCATCCCCCACGATGCCCGTGTAGGTGAGCCCGTCGCTGGTGACGACCGACTTGCTGGCGTACTGATCCGAGATCACCTGCGAGGGGAAGATTACCGATTCGAGGATCTCTTTCTGCTGGAAGCGCTGGCTCACGGTCGTGAGATCGGGACCGATGCCTTCGCCCTGAGAGCCGTAGCGGTGGCACTTGATGCACTGCGCCTTGGCAAAGATCTGTCCGCCGCGCTGCGCATTGCCGGCGCCCCCTTCGGCCGACTGGAGGAAGTCGCGCAGCTCGTCGAACGTCCACTTGCTGCCATGTGCCACCTGGGGCAGTTCGGCCGGCGGCTCGTTCGGATAACTCGAGGCAAACCACTTCTGCCATTCGGCCAGGGCGACATCCCACGATTGCTCGTCGGTGGTCAGATCCTGCCCGGTCCATTTCTTGAGCAGCCCGACGGCATGATTGCTGCCGTTGTTCTTCAAGCGCAGACCCGCCAGAATCACCTGACGCACCGGCTCGGGCTGTTCTGGCTTCTGATCGACCGTGCCGAGCTTCATGATGACTTCCTGCGCGGCGCCGCCGTCGAGGATCGGTAGCGCCCGCAGCAACAGCGGCCAGTTCTCTCCGCCTGGCTGCTGGGCGAGTCCCATGGCGGCATCCTGCCGGCGATCGGGCACCGTTTCGAACAGCTCGCGCAGGTAGGACATGGCCGCCGGATGGGGGCTGATGGCCAACACCGCCACGACGCCCGTCTGTACCATCTTCGCCGAATCGGAATCGACGCTCGCCAACTCGCGATCGAGCGCAATCAATTGATCGATCACTTCGGGGGAGTTTTCGGCCGGCAACTTGGCGATCACCGCCAGCGCCGCCGTGGGCATCTCGGCCCCATGCGCCAGGATCTCCTCCTTCTCGTCCTCGGTCATCAGCGCCACGAAGTCTCGGCCGAAGTTGTCCATGTAGCCCTTGTAGCTGTGCCCCCCCGGTTGCGAGCGAGCAAACTCGTAGAACCGCAACAGGTCGAGCTTCTGCCGCGTCGTCCAACCTTCGTTCATGAACCGCAGATGCGTGCCGAGATGAATCTTCTCGGCCAGGGGATTATCGGCCCGCGCCAATTCGTCGCTCATGCGCTGCAACGCATCGGTCGCTTGCAGATAGACGAGCAAGCGCACCAGTTCACGATTCATCCGCGGCTCGAGCGAGGGATACTCCTCGGCCAACTGGCGGCGGAACTCGGGCACGTCGTCCCCCGTCAGTCCACCGCGATTCAGCGCCACTTGCGCCACGCGCAACAGGCCGATGAAGTCCGCATCATTCACGAAGCCACGCATCAGGCGACCGACACCGGAGATGATCTGCTCGGCCGTCTCACGATCTGGTTCGAGCACCAGCAGGGCGGTGACCCCCTCGACGAACTGGCGCGGCTTGTCCGTGCCGAGCACCGCGTCTTTCCATTGATCTTGCGGCACCTGCTCGAGTGCCCGACGCGCCGACCACGCGACGAAGCGATTCGGGTCGTTCAACAGGGCGATCAGCTTCTCGACCGGCGCCTGATGCCCCACGGCGACCAGCGACTCGCACGTCCGACGGCGCACCGTCGGATCGGCATCGCCCAACAACTCGACCAGTCGCGCGTTCGTGGCATCGTCGTAGTGAATGCCCATCAGCGTGGCCGCCTTGGCACGCACGTCGGCGTTCGTATCGGTCGAGAGCCTCACGAGCAGGTCGCTCGTGGGGAAGGGACCTACGAGCTGCATCAGGTCGAGCGCACGGACGCGATCGAGCGCCGGCAACTTCGGATCGGCGGCCAGCAGCGGAAGCTGCCGGTCCCAGTCGGTGCCGACTTCGCGCTTGAGCACCGCCACGCGATCCCGTCCCCAGGCGCTCTGCAACTGCGGCTGACGAATCGCCTGCATCACCCCCTTCGATTCCGGAGGTGGGGGAATCTTGCCTGTGTACACCACGCGATAGATGCCCCCCTCGGTGCCGCGCCCGCCGGTGGAAAAGTAAAGCCCACCGTCGGGTCCCACGGCCACATCGGTCACGTTCAGCGGACGACCCGTGAGAAAGACTTCCGTGCGGGCCTGATACGTCCCTCCCGCCGGCTGCATCTTGACGGCCAGAATGCGCCCCATCGACCAGTCGGCCATGAAGAACGCGTCCTGATAGCGGGTCGGGAAGTTGCGATGGTTGTAGAACTCCACCCCCGTGGGCGAACCGCGCCCGATGTCGATCGTCGACGGTAGACTATCGACAAAGTAGTCGGGCCACTTCGACCAGCCACTCCGCCAGCCGAATTCGGCCCCCGGAATACAGTGATTCACGCGCGTCGGGCGATACCACGGGAGCCCTTCGTCCCACTCCATGTCGGAGTCGAACGTGAAGAGATCGCCCCGGGCATTGAACGCCATGTCGTACGCATTGCGGAAGCCCCCCGTGTAGAGCTCGACGAATGAGCCCGCAATATCGGTGCGAATGACCACGCCCCCCGGCGCCTTGATTCCCACGGCGTGGCCGCCGGCATCTTCATACTTCGGCTGGAGCAGATCACCCTCGTAATAATGGTGATGCTGGCTCCTGGGGTCGTATTCGACTCCGTCCGGCGCCGTGTGGTTGCCGAGCATCACATAGATCAGCCCGTCCGGGCCCAGGACCGGCGCGTGCGGACCGTGCTCCCCCATGTCTCCTTTGAAGCTGAGGAGCTTGGTCGCCTTGTCTCCCGTGCCATCACGGTTCTCATCCTCGATGCGATACATGCCGACGCCTTCGGGGCCGCTCCCCACGGCGAAGACCATGCCATTGAGCGGCAGGATGCCCTGGCAATTCTTGACCAGGTCGCAATAGGTCGACACGGCCTCGGGCACACCGTCGCCATCGGCATCGCGCACGATCAACAGCGGGCCGCGCTCCTGCGAGGCGATGATCTCGCCCCGTTCGTTGAAGGCCATCGCCACGATGCCGCCAGTGGCCTGCGGCGACGCGACGCGCTCGACGGCAAAATTGGGAGGCGTCTTGAAGCGTCCCGAGTTTCCACCGGGGTGCGAGACCTGATTGCCCCAGGGCTCCGTGCGGCCGAATTCACCCAGCGAGACCGCTTTTTCCCAGTCGCCATCCTTGAAGCCGCGCTGTTCCCAACCGGCGATTTCTTCGGTCGAGACGCGCCATTGATCGTTTGTCGAATAAGAGACGTCCGCCCCCCCGCGGCGCTTCACGGTCACGAGCGCCACCAGACCGGCATCCCCCCCCGTACTGTTCTCGGCCCGCACAGCGACGACGTTACGCCCCTTGGAGAGATACTTGTGAATGTCATAGATCTTCATCGTGTGCCAGTCCGCGTCGCTGGCGACTTCGCGACCGTTGACATACAGCGTGAAGGCGTCGTCACAGGTGATCTCGACCTGTCCGCGCTCGGGGTCGTTCTCGTTGAACACGCGGCGGAAGTAGACCGTTCCCGGCGGAATCTCTCCCGGCTGCTGATCGGGCGCCCAAATCCACTGTGCATCTCCCGACTCTTGCCAGGCGAACGCGGCAGGCGCGTGCCCGAGCGAAATCGCGACGAGGACCAGCACCACCCACAACACGGTGCGCTGATGTGCGACCGGGTACGACAAAGACATAGCAATCTCCCGAACCGAAACGGGCTCGATCTCGCCGAGCGCGGATTTCAGATGGATTTACGGCAATCTCGGACGTCGCCCCCAGGTCTTCTTCCGGGCGGCAACGGGCAAATTTCAAGGCGAAAAATCCCCGCATAGAGTAACGACACAGTCCCTACCGGGCAACACGAGGTAGCGACAGCGCTTGGAGTTACGTCGAGCGGCCAGCCCTCTGTGGCCATGCCTGGCGGGGGAGCATCGTGCGGCGACGGCGGGCCTTTTCCCGCGCGGACTCCGCACGGCTTGGCCGTAACTTGACCGTTCACAACCCATTCTGTAGCATGCCTTTGCTTCGACAGAGGCCCGGTGCGAGCTCTGCCCTCGCCTCGCCGGACGAGGGAAGTTCCCCCCCGTTTGCATACGCAGCCCAGGCTCGCACGGTGCGAGAGCACATGGCAGCTTTGTTTGGTAAGGAAGCCCACTCGCCCTGGCACGGAAAGCCACCCTCACCGGCGAAACATCTCTTATTTGTCGCGGCACGCCCACTGGGTCCTCGCGGCACGATCGTTGACCGAGAAGAAAGGATGCCCGGACCGATGACCCTCTCTTCCCCTGTTGGCAAGCTCTCGGCCCAGCGATTGGCCTGGTTGGTGGCGATGGGTCTCTTGGTTCTACAAGCCGGTTGCGGCGGCAAGCCCAGCGACGCGCCCAACACGACCGAGGCCACCGAGCTGCGCGACGACGCACAGCAGACCCCCGCCACCCCCGAGCAGCCGACGACGCTCGAGCCGTTCGATGCCCCCACGCTCGCCGAGCTCAACGACAAGGTGAGCTGGATCGATCACACGCCGGTCGATTCGCTCGAGCAGTACAAGACGTACCTGGCCCAGCAACCAAAGCTCGCCACGGTCGAGGAAGCCCTCAAGCTACGCAACACCTCGGAAGAGGCCAACGACAAGATCTTAAGCGCCCTGGGACGCCCCCCAGAAAGCGACGCCGACGTGAACTACAACGCCACGATCAATCGCTGGCTGCGTGGCGACGTGAAGAGCACGAACCCGATCATGATCAGCTCGACGGCGGAGTTCGACGTCATCGGCATGACCGGCGCCGGGCTGTTCGGCTTTGACTGGAACATGACCCCCTTCGCCGTATCGTCGACGGTCGAATCGTGGCAGACGAGCGACGATTACATGTACGACAAGGTCGTCATCCGCAGCGACCTCACCTGGTCGGACGGCACGCCGGTCACGGCCCACGACGTCGTCTTCAGCTTCCAGACGATCATGGACCCCCGCGTGCCGATCCCCGCGGTGCGCTCCGGCACGGACAAGATTCGCTGGGTCGAGGCCTACGACGACTACACGCTGGTCTATTTTCACAAAGAACCGCTGGCCACGAACATCTGGAACGTCAACTTTCCCATCGTGCCGAAGCACATCTACGAAAAGACCCTCGACGCCGATCCCAGCCTGCAAAACTCCGACGAGCACGTACGGCTCGAAAACTCCCCCATCGTGAACGGCCCCTACCAGATCAAAAGCCGTGTGCGGGGACAAGAAATCGTCCTCGAACGCCGCGACGAATGGTACATGCACGAGGGCAAGCAGGTCCGCCACAAGCCCTACTTCAAGACCATCCGTTTTCGCATTATCGAAGACAACAACACGGCCCTCCTGGCGATCAAGAATGGCGATATCGACGATCTCGAATTGACCCCCGAGCAGTGGAAGACCCAAACCGAGAACGACGACTTCTACCGTCGCAACACGAAGGCCACGGGACTCGAGTGGCTCTATTTCTACTTCGGCTGGAACAATTCCTCACCCCTGTTCAAGGATGTGCGCGTGCGGACGGCCATGTCGTATGCGTTCGATCACACCGAACTGCTCGACAACCTGCTCTACGGTTTGAACGAGCCGTCGAATGGCATCTTCCATCACACCGCCTGGATGGCCCCCCAGAACCCGGCGCCCCCCTTCACCCAGGACCTCGACAAGGCCGAGCAACTCCTCGACGAGGCGGGCTGGGAGGACCACGACGGCGATGGCGTCCGCGATAAGGAGATCGGCGGCAAGATGGTCCGCTTCGAGTTCAATCTGCTCGTCGCCAACGTGCCCGAGCGCATCAAGATCTGCAATCTGCTCAAGGAGAACCTCGACCAGATCGGCGTCATCTGCAATGTCACGCCGCTCGAAACGACCGTGCTGCAAGAGCGCTTACTGCTGCACAAATTCGAGGCGAACTTCGGCGGCTGGGGCACCGGAGCCGATCCCGACACGGCCGAGAATGTCTGGGCGACGGGCGAGGCGCGCAACTTCGTCAACTACTCGAATCCCGAGGTCGACAAGCTCTTCGAGCAGGGTCGCCGCGAGTTTGACCGGGAAAAGCGCGCCGCCATCTACGCCAAGATCCACGAGCTGATCTACAAAGATCAACCGTACACGTTCCTCTTTTTTCAGAGTTCGTTTTACGGTTTCAACAAAAATCTGCGCGGCTACATGTTCAGCCCGCGCGGACCCTACAACTACGGCCCCGGGTTCGACGCCATCTGGTCCACTGCCCAATAACCAGGTCCGCTGCGTAGTACCTGTAGCCCATCCGCAGTCTGAACGCACACCCTTCACGCAGCCCACCGTCATGCTCAGCTACGTGATCCGCCGTCTGCTCATCGGTGCGCTGACACTCTTGTTGATCACTTTTGCCATCTATGGCCTGATCCGTTTCATGCCGGGCGATCCCACCGTCTTCGCCCTCGAGCAAATGGACCCCGGCCGCGCGCTCAACAAACAAGAAATCGAGCGCATGCGCGAGCAGTTCGGACTCAACGATCAAGTTCATGTCGCCTACTTCAAGTGGTTGAGCAATGTCGCGCGGCTCGATCTGGGGCGATCCATCTCGCGCAAGCAACCCGTGTCGCGCCTGATTCGAGAGCGCATCGCGCCGACTCTGACGATTTCGCTCACGTCGCTCGTGCTCGCGTACCTGCTGTCGATCCCCCTGGGCCTCTACGCCACGGTGCGCAACGGCAAGACCGACGAACGCGCGTTCAGTCTCTTCTTGTACATGCTCTACTCGTTTCCGGCCTTCGTCGCCGCGCTGTTTCTCCAAATCATCTTCGCCGTGAAGCTCGGCTGGCTGCCGTTGTTCGGCATGGTCTCTGACGACTATGCACACATGTCGACTCTCGACAAGTCCTGGGATCTCTTCCGGCACGCACTGCTGCCCGTCATCTGCTACACCTACGGCGGATTGGCGATGGAAAGCCGCTTCATCCGCTCGAACATGATGGAGGTGATGAAGCAGGACTACATCCGCACCGCCCGGGCCAAAGGGGTCTCTCCCTTGCGCATCGTCGTGCATCACGCCTTCCGCAATACGCTCATCCCCTTCGTCACGCTGCTCGGGCTGACGTTGCCATCCCTCTTGAGCGGCTCGGTGATCCTGGAGCAGATCTTTTCCTGGCCCGGCATGGGCCGCCTCTTCTTCGAGTCGATCCGCGAGCGCGATTACCCGACGATCATGGGCCTGACGCTCATCTTTTCGTTGCTCACCCTCGTCGCGCAACTGCTGGCCGACATGCTCTACGCCATCGTCGATCCGCGCGTCCGCTACTCGTAAACCGTCTCTGGATCCTTCACGTTACGCTCGATGTCACCCCCCGCCACGACCCTCGAACCGCCTGCTCCCGCGCCCGCCCCCAGTGCGGCGCCGGTCGTGCGTTCGCGCGGCTTCTGGGCCGAGGCCTGGCTCCGCTTTCGTCGCCGCAAGCTGGCGATGATCGCGCTGGGCTATGTGATTTTTCTCACCATCGTAGCCATCTTCGCCCCCGCCATCGCCGGCACGAAGCCGATCGTCTGCAAATACAAGGGCCAGCTCTACTTCCCCGCTCTCGGCTACTTCAACCGCAACTGGGAAGACCCCGATGGCATCTTCTACAAGGACAAATTCCGCAAGATTTACCCCGAGAACCTGAAGAAGAACGATCCCGACAGTTGGGCCATCTGGCCACTCGTCTACCAGGATCCCTACCGCCGCGTGCGCGAGGGGGAATGGCCCGACCAACCGGGCAATCCCACCGGCGATCAGGGGCGGCCGAATCGCCACAACATGTTCGGCGCCGACCAGCAGGGCTTCGACGTCTTCGCCCAGATGGTGCATGGCACCACGATCGCCCTCTCCGTCGGCTTCGTCTCGATGGGCATCGCCGCCGCCATCGGCATTACCGTCGGTGCCATCGCCGGCTACTTCGGCGGCTGGGCCGATATGGCCCTGAGCCGCGTGATCGAGCTGGTGATGTGCATTCCGTCGCTGGTGCTGATCCTGGCGCTGATCGCCATCCTCGAGCGCCCCTCGATCTGGCACCTGATGGCCATCCTCGGCTGCACCGGCTGGACCTCGATCGCGCGCCTGACGCGCGCCGAGTTCATGAAGTTGCGCGACGCCGACTTTGTCATCGCCGCGCAGTCGATCGGCGTCTCGCGCTTGCGCATCATGCTCCGCTACATCCTGCCCAACGCGCTGGCGCCGATTCTGGTGCCGATCAGCTTCGGCATCGCGTCGGCCATTCTGACCGAGGCCGCCCTCAGCTTTCTCGGCTTCGGCGCCCCGCCGCCGAACCCCAGTTGGGGCACGCTGCTCAGCGCCGGTCGATCGAACTACCAGCTCTGGTGGCTGATCGTCTTTCCCGGCACCGCCATCTTCCTCGCCGTGTTGGCTTACAACCTGATCGGCGAAGGCATCCAAGACGCCACCGACCCAAGAATCCAAGACCCCGGCCGGTAGAGCCTTCTTCTCACCGCGAAACTAACGTGGCCGCGCAAACCCAGGGTGGCAACGATCATGTTGCGGAGTGACCTCCAAACTTGGCCGATCAAGAGTCGCAACATGGTCGGTGCCACCCTCGTCGTGCCATGCCCCTCGGCGTTGTCTTGGCTGCTACAATGGCGCTATGACCGGCGACCAAATCTATCTCGATCACAACGCCACGACCCCCCTCTTGCCCCAGGTGGCAGAGGCGATGGCCGAGTGTGCCGCCGCCGGCTATGGCAACCCGGCCAGTCAACATGCCGCCGGACGCCACGCGCGCCAAACGATCGAAGCCGCGCGGGAAACGATCGGGCGAATCCTGGGGGTCGACGTCGACACGCATCGCGGCGACCGCATCCTCTTCACCAGCGGCGCCACCGAGGCCAACAATCTCGCCCTGCGAGGGCTCAACCCCAACGTGACTGGGGCGATCTACGTTTCCGCCATCGAGCACCCAAGCGTCGCCGGAGTGGCCGAGCAACTGCGGCGGCGGGGCGAGCAGGTCGTCACGTTGCCCGTCACGCGCGACGGTATTCTCGATCTCGCGGCGGCCGCTGAGTTGATTCAGCCTGGCGGTCGCCTGGTGGCCGTCATGCTGGGCAACAACGACACCGGCATCCTGCAACCGATCGCCGAGCTCTCCGCACTCTGCCGTGCGCGGAACGTGCCGCTGTTCACCGACGCCGTCCAAGGGGTGGGCAAGATCGACGTCGACTTCCGCGCCTTGGGCGTGGCCGCCCTTTCGGCCAGTGCCCACAAGTTTCACGGCCCCCCCGGCGTCGGCGTGCTTGTCGTGCGGCCCGAGGTCTCGCTCGAGCCGCTGCTCTTCGGTGGTTTCCAGCAGGGGGGTCTTCGCCCTGGTACGGAATCGGTGGCGCTGGCGGTGGGGATGCGGTGCGCCCTGGAAGGCTGGCAACAGGAGCGATCCGCGCGGCAACAGCGCCTCAGCGAGCTGCGCCAGCGGTTGGAAGCAGGCCTGCGCCAGATTTGGCCCCAGGCCGTCATTCACGGCGAGCAGGTTGCCCGGCTCCCCCATACAACGTGCGTCAGCCTGGTGGGGCTCGATCGCCAGGCCCTGCTGCTGGCACTGGACCTAGCCGGGGTTGCTGTTTCGACCGGTTCGGCCTGTGCGAGCGGGTCGAGTGAACCCGCGCCGGCGCTCGTGGCGGCGGGCTGCGCAGAACCCCTCCTCGAGAGCGCCCTGCGGCTGAGCCTGGGGGGGACGACGACGGCTGCCGAGGTCGAGCAGGCGCTCGAGAAAATCGCCCAGGTTTGCCGCCATCTGCAAGGGGCGAAACGGGCTCGAAATTCAGCCGGCGCGGCTCGCCGGACGACCCACCATTCGCTATAATGCGGCGGCCTTTTTGAAGCGGTTTTTGTGGGTTCGCAGGGGGCTTCGAAAGACACCCAACGCGCGGTCGCGGTGGGGTGCCTTTCGCCGGTCAATCCAGGCATGCGAATCCTGTCGAAATTGGCGCCTGAACCAAGGCGCGTGGGACGGACCCGCAGTGACGAACGGTGTGCTTCGGATCCCCTTGTCGGGACGCGCCTCGGGCGCGGCTGCTGCGCGCGGCCGTTCTCGCGACGCCGCGATGCGCCCCTTCGTCGTCGGGAACGAGAACCGCGTCGCCGCCGTCGCCGTGCTGGCGGCGTTGCCTCCCGCGCGACAACCTTACAACCCGCTCGTCTTTTGCGGCGCGCCTGGACTGGGCAAGTCGCACCTGCTGTCGGGGCTCGTGGCCGAGCATCGCCGGCTGTTGCCCGCGACGCAAGTCGTGCAGATCGTGGCCGTCGACTTCGCCCGCGAATATGCCGAGGCGATCGACGTGCAATCGCTCGACGAATTTCGGCCGCGCGTGCGTGACGTGCGCGTGCTGGCCATCGAAGACGTACACCTGATCGCCGGCAAAAACATGGCCCAAGAAGAGCTTTGCCGCACGATCGACGCTGTGCGCGATGCGGGGGGGCTGGTATTAGTCTCGCTCCGTCATGCTCCGGCGGAGACACGGGGCCTCATCCCGGCGCTGGCCGCGCGGCTCGACGCGGGATTGGTCGTGACGCTGGCCCCACCTGACGAACCCTCGCGTCGCGAGTTGCTCGACGATCTGGCGGCCGAACGCGGCGTGCAGCTTTCGCCCGCTGCGCGTGATCTGCTGGCGCGGCAACTCGCTGCCTCGCCGCGCGAGCTCGAAGCGGCCCTCGTGCAACTTTCGGCCATCCAGCAAGAGCATGCGGTGGACGAAGGCGCGCCGATCGAAGAATCGCTCGCCCACACCTTGCTCGATTCGCGCGCCGAGACGGTTCCTTTGGCAATCGACTCGCTGGCGCGTGCCAGCGCGAAATACTTTGCCGAGCATCTCGAGCAGGTACGCGGCCCTTCCCGCCGGCGAGGGGTGACCTTGGCTCGCAGCATGGGCATGTACCTGGCTCGTCGCTGGAGCGGGGCGAGCTTGAGCGAGATCGGCCGCTACTACGGCGGGCGCGATCATACGACCGTGCTCCATGCCTGCGGTCGCATCGCGTCCGAGCTCGCCCAGGATCGATCGCTGGCCGAGGCAGCTCACGAGATCTGCAAGCTTGCCCGTCGCGATCAGTGGCACAAGCAAAATCGAAAGAATCCTCCCAGGGAATGACAATCGTTGTGGAAAACCTGTCGATCGATCGTCGACAAATGGCGGAAACCAACATCGAGATTCACCGATCGACCCCCAGCCTCGAAAAGCATCTTCACCATCGACGAACGACTGACAACCCAATCGACTCTCGACCAACAGGTTTTCCACCGGCGAGCAATTGGCTCAACACCTTGCGGATCAAAGAGTTTGCCTGCGGATGACGAGAACCATCAACAGTCGCTTGCCGCGGATCCTAAACACTGCTGTTTCTTAAAAAGAGTTTTTAGACAAGAGACCCCGACACCACGAGCCTCGCTCGAAGCGTGTCCCTGGCAAAGGCCTACCCAAGATGAAGATCACCTGCGAACGCGATCGACTGCTGAGTGCTTTCCAAGCGGCCGCTTCGGTAGCCCCTGCCCGCAGTCCCAAGCCGATCCTGCAAAACGTCAAGCTCGAAGTGCAGGGGGATAGTGCCACGCTGCTGGCGACCGATCTCGAAATCGGTATTCGTGTCGAATTGCCTGGTATCGAGGTCACGACCCCCGGGGCCACGGTGCTGCCGACCGGCCGCTTCCAGTCGATCTTGCGCGAATCGACCGATGCGAAGCTGCACCTCGAGGCGGACGACAGCGGCACGGTCGTGCGTGGCGAGCGGAGCGAGTTCAAGCTGCCGGGCGAGAACCCGACGGAGTTCCCGGCCGTGCAGTCCTTTGGCGAAGCCAAGTACCACGAGATTCCTGCCCGGCTGCTGCGCGAGATGATTCGCCGTACCGTCTTTGCCACCGACAATGAGAGCACGCGTTATGCCTTGGGGGGCGTGCTGCTCGAAATGGAAGAGAACAAGCTCACGGCGGTTGGGACCGATGGACGCCGTTTGGCCAAGATGGAAGGCCCCGCTCAGTCCGTGGGGGGGCATCGCACGGGCGATAACGCCACGATTGTGCCGACCAAGGCCATGACGCTCATCGAACGGGTACTCAGCGATGCCGAGACCGAGGTGGCCATCGCCGCCGGGCCGAACAGCGTGCTGGTGCGCAACGAGCGCACCACGATCTACAGCCGGCTGGTCGAAGGCCGTTTCCCGAAATGGCGCGACGTCTTTCCCCAGCGCGACAACGTCACCAAGCTCGATCTCGTTGTCGGCACGATGCACTCGGCGGTCCGCCAGGCGATGATCGTGACGAACGAGGCCAGCCGCGGCGTCGACTTCAGCTTCGCTGGCGGCGTGGCGACCCTCAGTGCCCGCAGCGCCGAGTTGGGGCAATCGCGGGTCGAGATACCGGTCGCTTACGATGGCCCGGAGATCGGCGTCACGCTCGACCCGCGCTATGTGAACGATTTTCTGCGCGTCCTCGATGCCGAGAAGAACTTCGCGCTCGAGTTGAAAGATGCCGACAGCGCGGCCGTCTGCCGCACCGAAGATGGCTACGGCTACGTGATCATGCCCCTGGCCCGCGAGAGATAGAAGCGGCGTAACAAACCTCGACACAAGCCCCCCCACCCTCGATGGACCGACCCAAAGCCCGACGACCGCAGGCGATCGGCGACGTGCTGGCCGAATTGATGGCCCGCCGCGGCTTTGCGCGGATCCACGGCAATCAGGCCCTCGCCGCGGCCTGGCGCGAGGCGGCGGGAGAGTTGCTCGCGCGTCACACGCGGCCGTCCGCCGTCCGCCGTGGGGTGCTTGAAGTGGTCGCCGCCAATTCCACGATCATGCAGGAGCTTACGTTTCAAAAGACGCAGTTGCTGGCCTCGTTGGCCCGACTGTTGCCCGAACAATCGATTACGAATCTGCGATTCCGCGTTGGGCCGGTGACCTGAGCGAACGACGCTCGCGGTCATCGCGTCGGCGCTCTCGAAGATCGAGATCGCAGCCACTGAACCAAGGACGCAGCCCGCTCCACGGAGGAGTTTGAACACCCGATGTCCGCACAGCCCGCCGAACAAGAGCCCACCAAGTCCACTCCGCGCGATCCCTCGTCGTCTGGAGCCGAACCGCAGCTTCCCACCGCGGCCGACGCTCCGCGCACGCCCGACATGCTCGATTACCGTCGCGTCGAAGGGGAATACGGCGCCGATCAGCTCGAGCATCTTTCGGACCTCGAGCACGTGCGCGAACGGCCGAGCATGTACATCGGCGATACCGGCCTGCGCGGCTTGCATCACCTAGTGTACGAAGTCGTCGACAATTCGATCGACGAATCAATGGCCGGCCACGCCAAGAACGTTGGTGTGACCATCAACAACGACGGCTCGGTCACGATCGAGGACGACGGGCGCGGCATCCCGGTCGAAGACCACCCCGACCTGGGTTTCTCCACGCTGCAAGGCGTGATGACGGTGCTCAAGTTCGGCGGCAAGTTCAGCAAGGGGGCGTACCAGACCTCGGGCGGTCTGCACGGCGTCGGCGTCACCGTGGTGAACTTTCTCTCGGAATGGGCCGAGGTGGAAGTCTGCCGCGGCGGGCACGTTTACCAGCAGGAGTACGCCCGCGGCATTCCCACGTCCGAGGTGCGCCGCATCGGCAGCACCGACAAGGTGGGAACGAAGACCACTTTCAAGCCCGACCCCGAGATCTTCCCCATCACCAAGTTCGTCTACAACACCCTCTACCGCCGCCTGCAAGAGCTGGCCTTCTTGAATCGCGGCGTGCGGATCAATTTCCGCGACGAGCGCACCGGCGACGGCGACACGTTCCACTACGAGCGCGGCATTCTGCAGTTCATCGAGTATCTGAACCGCGCCACCGAAGCGGCCCATCCCGACATCCTCTACCTGGCGGGCGAGTACGAAGGCATCGCGCTCGAGCTCGCCATGCAGTACAGCACCGACTACACCGAGAACGTTCACAGCTACGTCAACAACATCAACACGATCGAAGGGGGCACCCACGTCTCGGGCTTCCGCAACGCGCTCACGCGCACGCTGAACAACTACGGCAAGAAGATGAACCTCTTCAAGGATCTCGTCCCCACGGGAGACGACTTTCGCGAAGGACTCACCGCCGTCATCGCCCTGCGCGTGCCAGAGCCGCAGTTCGAAGGCCAGACCAAGACCAAGCTCGGCAACAGCGAGATCGAAGGCATCGTCACCTCGGCGGTGGTCGACTTTCTGAATCGCTACCTGGAAGAAAACCCCAAGAGCGCCAAGACGATCGTGCAAAAGGGCCTGCTCGCCGCCGAAGCCCGCGAAAGCGCCCGCAAGGCCCGGCAGCTCATCCGCGAGCGCAAGGGGGCCCTCTCCAGCGGCGGCCTCCCCGGCAAGCTCCGCGACTGCACCAGCCGCGAGGTCGATCGCTGCGAACTGTACCTGGTCGAAGGCGATTCGGCCGGTGGCAGCGCCGAAGGAGGCCGCCTGCGCGAGTACCAGGCCATCCTCCCCCTCCGCGGCAAGATTATCAACGCCTACAAGTCGCGCGACGACAAGGTGCTCGCCAACGAGGAAGTCCGCAGCATCATCTCCGCCATCGGCATCGGCATCGGCGAAGAGACCGACCTCTCGAAGCGGCGCTACGGCAAGATCGTCATCATGACCGACGCCGACGTCGACGGGTCGCACATCCGCACCCTGCTGCTCACCTTCTTCTATCGACAGATGTACGACCTCATGCAGGCGGGGCACGTCTACCTCGCCCAGCCCCCCTTGTTCCGCGTGAAGAGCAAGCGTGAGACCTACTACGTCCAGACCGACGAGGAAATGAAGGCGCAGCTCCTCGAGCTTGGCCTGGGAGACGGCGTCTTCCTCCCCGGCGACGGTCGCGAAATCGCCGGCGCCGACATGAACCGCCTCTGCCGCCTGCTGGCCGATCTCGAAGAACCGCTCATCGCCCTCGAACGGCGCGGCATCAGCCTCCGCGAGCACGCTACGCGACAAGACGCGGCCACGGGCCGCTTGCCGATCTACCACGTCTTCCTCGGCGCGCACGACCACTGGTTCAGCTCGCGCGAGGATCTCGATCGCTTCGTCGCGCAGGAAGAACAGGCCGCCGGCAGCGAGCTCCGCGTCACCGACCACGACGCGCAGTCCAACGGCAACGGCCAACCCGCCCCACGCATCCACATCGTCGAACTGCACGAGGTCCGCACCATCAACCGCGTGCTGGCCGAACTGGCCAGCATGGGCTTCGACATCCAAAGCCTGATCCCCCAGGAACGCACCGGCACCGAAGAGCCGCGCTATGTCCTCCGCCGCGGCGAGAACGAGATCGGCCTCGAGGATCTCCGCGGACTGCTCACCGCCGTCCGCAACGCCGGCGGCAAGGGACTTACCATCACCCGCTTCAAGGGTCTCGGCGAAATGAACGCGGAAGAGCTGCGCGACACCACGCTCGATCCCAACAACCGCACCCTCCTGCAGGTCCGCATGGAAGACGCCGGCGCCGCCGACGAGATGTTCCGCGTCCTCATGGGCGAAAAGGTCGAACCCCGCCGCGAGTTCATCGAAAAGCACGCCCTCGAGGTGCGCAACCTCGACGTGTAGCACGCGCTGCACAGGCGGTTTTTTCGCGTACCGTGTAACAACCCGGCAATGCCTGCGCTTATCGGAACAAGGTTCTCCATTCCTTGTGGCAAGCGCAGGTGCGAACATGTTCCTTCAATCGAAGCGTTGGAAGCTGATTGCGGCGTTCGGCTATGGCGTGATCTTTGCCTTGGCCTTCACGGGTGCCGTGCGCATCGGTGCTTACGTCTTCGGCACACCCTTGCCCAATGATACCGCCAACTCCATCTTTGCTTCCACGGCCGCCGTGGCGGGCACACTTTCGGTGTTGGTCTACGCTCGGTCTTTGAAGCAGAGGCAGCAAACGAATCCGCGCGGTCAGTAGCAAGCTCGTGTGCTTCGCTGGAGTTTCGACGTGGTGTGACCTTCCGGTCCCTCCGTCTCGAAGGGACTCTTCGTGGCTGTCGCCGACAAAGTTCGCCGAATTGCTCGCGCACGAGCTTTGCCAGTGCCACCCCAAGAGATCGACTGCTGGAGCAGCCAGCGGAGACGTGGCTTCGGCGCGGATATTAGCCACCCGCCGCATCGACGGCCTGTTTCGCGTCCAACACGTGCGTGATAATCGAACGCATGCGGTCGTCGTCTGAGAAGGGGGACAGCACGTAGCTCTTGAGCGCCACGATCGGTTCGCCGTAATCGGTTTTGCGGTAGCAGTCGGTCAGCGAGATGGCCACGCCATGTCCGGCCAGCGCCGCCTCGTTCACGCGCTCGAAGATACGGCGGTTGTAGTCGTTATGGGCGCGTAACGGCGCGGCGAAGCCGGCTTCGCTCCGCTCGCGGTCCTTGATGGTGAACGTATCGGTCCCGTGCGGATAGGCGCGAAACAACGTCACCGGGCCGACGTTCTCGCCATTGAGCACGACGAGATCAGGATGGGCCTCGATCCGCTCGCGTAGCACCTCGGCCATTTCCACCGCATGCCCCAGCAGCACGCGCAATCCTTCGCGGCCGAGCAAGAGCAGGTTAGCGAGCGCGGCCATCACGCCGGTGCCGCTACGTGTCGTTTCCAGCGTATACATGCCGGGATGATGTTCGCCCGACTGGAACAGGTAGGGCATCGACTCGCGCGGCCGCGCGATCCGCGCGAAGTCGTTGCCGTCGCGCACCAGCACGAGCGACGAGACATAGGGCACATAGCCCGTCTTGTGAAAGTCGATGCCGATCGAATCGGCGAGTCCCAGGTGCTGCACGCGGTAATGCGTGGCGGCCAGCGCCCGGACGGTGCGATCGCGAAAGCCCAGCTCGTTGGCGTCGAAATCGTAGTCGTTGAAGACCGACCAGGCCCAGCCGATCACGGCATCGGCGTGGATGTGCGGGTGGTAGTCGAGCGCATATTCTTCCACCAGCCGATCGCGCAGGGCGACGACGCCGGCGAGATCGTCGAGCCCGAAGGCGTCGGTGGTGCCGAGCGTGGCCACGATCGCGGCGATCGACTTGCCCGCGGCCAGCGATTCGCGCAGGGCGGCCTCGAGCAGATCGAGCCGCAGGGCGTTGTCAGTATTGGTCGGAATACGCACCACCTGGTCGGCGCCGATCCCCAGCCAGGACGACACGTTGAGCACGCTATAGTGGCTTTGCTCCGAGGCAAAGAGCACCGCGCCGTGCTCGACGCCGGCGCGCATCGAACCGGGCTGCGCCTTCTCGAGCCCGATCTTTACCGCATAGAGCAACGCGCCCGTGCCGCCGAACGTGAAGACGCCGGCCGACGTCGCGGCGTCGTAGCCCACCAGGTCGGCGGCCATCGCCGCGACGCGCACCTCGGCCTCGGACAAGCGCCGGCTTCCTTCGTCGCTCACCAGGTTGGGGTTGAACGTGGCCGGCAGCAGCACGCCGATGATGCTGGCGATCGACGGCGGCGGCACCACGTTCACCTGCGTGCGCGGATGTCCCCAGACGAACATCCCCTCGAGATAGCGCACCAGTTGCGGAATCACCAGCTCGATCGGCAGGCCCTGCGCGGCGATTGTTTCCGCCCGGGCATGCTGCCAGTCGGGCTCGACCGGGCTGCCCAGGATCGGGCTTTGCGATTTCAACGCGTCGACCTGGTCAAGCGCGCGGCTGATCGAATACACAACGTAGGCATCGTGAACCGGATCGGAGACCGGCGGCGGGAAGGCCTTGCGCAAGTCGTCGAGCAGTTGCTGGCAACGCGGACGCATCGAGCGTTCTCCGGGCGTCAATCGAGCTTGAAGACCCGCGCCGCGTTGCCGCCGAAGAAATCGGCCGCCACCTTGTCGGGCAGCTCCAGCTCGCGGGCCTGTTCCATGCAGCGCTCGAAGCCCAACATGGGAAAGTTCGTGCCGAAGAGTACTTTATGCCGCCCCTGTGTCCGCATGAACTGCACGAGCTGCGGCGGATAATAGCGGGGCAGATAAGCCGAGGTGTCGATGTAGACGTTGTCGTGCTTCCACACCTGGCCGATCATCTCGTCGGTCCAGGGGTAACCGATGTGACCCCCCACGATGCGCAGCTCGGGAAAGTCGAGGGCGACCCGTTCGAGATAGGGCACCGGACGGCCCGGCTCCGAGGGCATGCGCGGCCCCGTGTGACCCACCTGCGTGCAGAAAGGGATATCGAGCTCGATGCACTTCACGTAGAGGGGGTAATAGAGCGCATCGCTGGGAGGACGGTTCCACAGCCAGGGGAGCAGGCGCAAGCCCTTGAAGCCGAGCTCGTTCACGGCGCGATCGAGTTCGGCGATGGCCCGCATAGGGCGTTCGAGATCGACCGAGGCGATGCCGACGAAGCGGCCGGGATAGTCGCGGACGATCGTTGCGACCTCGTCGTTCGAGATGGCGAAGCCCCCCGGACGGTGCCAGGCCGAGAGCAACACGACGTCGATGCCCGCGGCGTCCATCTGCCGCAGCATGTCTTCGGGCGAGATGCCGGTTTCCCACAGGGCGCCGGAACGCTGCATCAGGGGAGCCACCTCGGGCAGGCGCGCGCCCATGTGCGACAAGGCGGGTTGCGCCCAGGCATCGATGACACGCGTCGCGGCGGCCATGCTAGTTCCCTCGATAATCGCCCCAGATCAATCGTGATAGGTGGGTGGCACCGATGATTCTGCGGTGCGACTCACCAACCGATCAAGCGCAATTCGCAGAATCGTCGGTGTTGCGAAGCAACAAGAGGAATAGTGGAAACTCGAACGAGCCTTTTGTCGCTGCGCGACACTGACGATTCTCCGGCTGAGTCGTGCCTGCTCCCACTATTTCACGCGGGAGAATCGTCTGCTACCCAGACTTAATACCTCGACCCTACCCGCGGCGCTTGGCGAGCAGGGGTCCACCGTAGATGGCCGTATCGCCCAAGTCTTCTTCGATGCGCAGCAGTTGATTGTACTTGGCGGTGCGATCGGTGCGGCTGAGCGAGCCGGTCTTGATCTGGCCGGTCCGCAGGGCCACGGCCAAGTCGGCGATCGTGGCGTCTTCGGTCTCGCCGCTGCGATGGCTGGCAATGCTCGTATAACCGTTGCGGGCCGCCAGCTCGATGGCGTCGATCGTCTCGGTGAGCGAGCCGATCTGGTTCACCTTGATGAGAATGCTGTTGGCGATGTGGCGGTCGATGCCTTCCTGCAGGCGCTTGGTGTTGGTCACGAAGAGGTCGTCGCCGACCAACTGCACCTTGTCCCCCAGGCGCTCGGTGAGGGCCTTCCAGCCATCCCAGTCATCTTCGCTGCAGCCGTCTTCGATCGAGAGGATCGGATACTTCGCGACCCAGCCCGCCAGCAAATCGACCATAGCGCCGGCCTCGATATCGCGATCGTCGAACTTGTAGAGCTTGGTCTTGGCGTCGTAGAACTCGGTGGCGGCGACGTCCAGGGCTAGAAAGACCTGCTTGCCGGGCTGGTAGCCGGCCTTCTCGATCGCGGTGACGATCAGATCCAGCGCCTCGGCATTGCTCTTCAAGTCGGGGGCGAAACCCCCTTCATCACCGACCGAGGTGGAAAGCCCCTTCCCGTGCAGCACCTTCTTCAGGTTGTGAAAGATCTCCACGCCGCAGCGCAACGCGTCGCTGAACTGTTCGAAGCCCAGCGGAAAGACCATGAACTCCTGCACGTCGACCTTGTTGTCGGCGTGGCTGCCACCATTGACGATGTTCATCATGGGGGCGGGCAACAGTCGCGCGGTCGGGCCACCCAGGTAGCGGTACAACGGCAGTCCGCAGTAATCCGCCGCCGCGTGGGCCGCGGCCAGCGACACGCCGAGGATGGCGTTCGCACCCAGCTTCTTCTTGTTCGCGGTGCCGTCGAGATCGATCATCTGGCGATCGAGGCCCACCTGATCCAAGGCGTCGAGGCCGATCAACTCCGGGGCGATCTCTTCGTTCACGTTCTCGACCGCTTTCGAGACCCCCTTGCCGAGGAACTCGCGATCGTTGCCGTCGCGCAGCTCCCAGGCCTCGTGGCCGCCGGTGCTGGCGCCGCTGGGAACGGCCGCGCGGCCAAACGAACCGTCGGCCAGCTTGACGTCGACCTCGACCGTGGGGTTGCCGCGGCTGTCGAGGATCTGTCGGGCATGAATATCCACAATGGTCGAGTTCATCGCGCGCGGAACCTTTCCAAGAAGTTGTCGTCACCTTTCGTGACCGCTCGTGAGCGACTATGCACCACGGCTTCGTCGCATATTGTGACGGAATTGGCAGCGCTTGACTACGGGGTAGGCGACACGGATTGGGCGCGATGGAAGCCCCTTCCACGCGGGGTCTTGCCACGCCTGGCGGCGGCAGATTCTACGCAATCGCGCGTCTCGCTGGCGCGCAAGAAAATGTCGCCGGCAAATTGCTTGACAATGGCCGCCCATGAGCAAGATATTGGCTTCTTGCTTGTGTGTCGCGCCACGTTCGCTGGCGCGCGATGGCGGAATCTTTCGTCGTACTTCTCCATCTCGTGGCGACAGCTTCCTCAGGGTATTTGCCGTGAATACATCGGTCTTGGATGCGATTAAAGAAGGTGTCTGGGATTTCGAACCGGAAATGGTCGAGGACACGCAGTACGCGCCCACGCAAGCCATTCCAGGTTCGGTGCAGAAGGTGATGGTCCTGGCCGAGCGTCTCGAGCGCGGCCTTCCCCTGTGGCATCCGGCGGATCGCATCCATCATGCCGATCCGGCGCTTTTAGCCCTGGCCGACATAGGGTAATGCGCCCCGCGGCGTTCCTGTGTCTCGCCTTGAGCGGGCGGAAGCTTCCATTCGGGCGCTTGCATGCTTGGCAACCGGAGTGCAACAAAATCGAATTGCTGCAACCGTTGACCACCCTGAGCGGTACAGACTAACATAGCTCGTGATGAGGAACGAGCCGTCGGTCCGCTTGAACTGCCGATGAGCTCCCGCCAAGCAATCCGCCGCTCTCTCGCCGCCAGCAAATTGCTGCTCGTTTGGGTAGCTATTGTGGCGTATTGCGCCTCGGCCATCGGCGTTGCCATTCCCCTGCCGGCGGCCGGGCAGAAGGTTTCGAGCGAGCCCTTTCCCTGCCAGCACCATCGCTGCGGATGCCAGTCTGCCGAGCAGTGTCGCCGCAGTTGCTGCTGCTTCTCCGACGAGCAAAAGATGGCCTGGGCACAAGCCCACGGCGTTTCCGCGCGGTCGGTCCTCAGCGAACATCCGGCGGCTGCTTCCGCCAAGAAGACGGGCAAATCGTGCTGCCACCGCGGGGGCTGCGAGCGGCCAAAAACAGACACCACTCATGATTCGGCGTCCTGGATTCATTTGATTTCAGCCGCGAAATGCCAGGGACTGGCCACGCTGTGGATCACGATCGGCGTTGCGTTGCCTCCCGCGCGCGACGAACAAGTCGCGGCGAGCGTGCTCGTGCCGCGTGAGACCGTGGCGTTATGGGACAGTGCCTGGTCTTCCACTTCTTTCCCGCCACCAGTTCCACCTCCGCGGAACGTCTAAAGGTGCCCTCTTGCGCCACGGGCGCTTGAAGATGGCCGGGTGGCGGCGCTGCGCGCTGGGGTGCGCATCGCGTCCCCCGTGTCATCGCGTGGCATCTTGTGCGCTCACGTCGCTTACGGCCGGCTCGTTCCTCATCACGACGTGTCGGACGGGCGCCGTGGGCGCGCTGGATCGCCACGTATCTCCGCGAGCACCTGTGGCCTGAACGGATTCTAAAAGCTGCGAGAGGGCAGTGGCGCCAGCGTTGCGCCTTGGCACGGACTATTTTTCAACCCTCTTTCGCCGGAGCATCATGAGATGCGAACTCGACATGGTTTCACGCTGGTCGAGCTGTTGGTGGTGATCGCGATCATCGGCATTTTGATTGCGTTGTTGTTGCCGGCCGTGCAGGCGGCGCGCGAAGCGGCGCGTCGCAGTTCCTGCACGAATCACCTCAAACAGCTCGGACTGGCCTTGCACAACTATCACGAAGCGGTGGGCTGCTTCCCACCCGGCCGTCTGACCTATCCCGTCGTTTATTCGCCGCAGGCGCACCTGCTGCCGCATCTAGAACAGGCCAACCTGCAGAACTTGATCGACTTCAACGTCTCGTTCGTCGGCGCCGATAACGCGACTTGGGCGAACGCCAACGCGGCGCGCATCCCGATCGAGACCTATACCTGCCCGAGCGACGTGGGCCAGGTGCCCGCCTCTCCTTTCGGCGCCGCCAACTACGTCGGCAACGTTGGTAGTGGCACCATCGACAACGGAAACCTGAACATCAAGGTAGACGGCATCTTCTTCAAGGATTCGCATGTCAAATTCCGCGATATCGTCGACGGCACGACGCACACGGTGGCCTTTGCCGAGATGCTCTTGGGCAACGGCAGCACCGATGTGACGCCGACGGGAGAGTCCTCGCACGACCCCACGCACGAGGTGCTCGTGTTGCCGACCGGCACGCTTACGACGCCGGAAAACTGCACGAATCCGGCAAAGGGCTCGTGGTGGGGAGAGCGCGGCGTCCGTTGGATGCAGGGATCTTACGGCTACTCGCTCTACAACCACTACTACACTCCGAACTCGGAGACGTGCGATTGCAATGCCTCGTCGCGTGCCGCGGCGCTCACCTCGGCGCGGAGTAACCATCCGGAAGGCTTGAACGTCGTACTCTGCGACGGCAGCGTCCGCTTCGTCTCCGACAGTGTCACGCTCGAGGTGTGGCGCGGCTTGAGCACGCGCGCGGGCAAAGAAGTTCCCACCGAGTTCTAAGGGTCGCGCATCGTTCCGCCCCGTGCCTTCTGGTCCCCTCCTGTTTAAGAAAGCTCTCATGATGTGGCGCATGCTTTTTCTGCTGTTGTTTCTGACGTGCGCGGCGCCGGTACTCGCGCACGATACCTGGGTCGAAACGAATACGAACCTGGTCCGCACGGGGGACGCCGTGCATGTGGATCTCCGCCTGGGGAATCACGGCAACGACCACCGCGATTTCAAGCTGGCGAGCAAAGTCGATCTCGCGTCGTGTACGCTCGAGATCCTCGCCCCCAACGGCACGCGCTACGATCTGCGCGAGCGACTGGCCGACTTGGGCTACGCGCCGAAGGAAGGCTATTGGTCGGGTAAGTTCGTAGCCGCCGAGCCGGGACTCTACGGCGTCAGCCACACGGTCGACAAGCTTGTCAACCACGGCACGCCGGCGCGCTCGATCAAGAGCGGCAAGACCTTCTTCGCCGTCAGCCCCTCGCTCGATCACGTCACCACCGAGCTCACCGCGTTCGATCGACCGATGGGGCACGCCTTCGAGCTGGTGCCCCTGGCGAACCCCGTCCTGCCGATGGGACCCGGCCTGCCGATCAAGGTGCAATTGCTCTGGAAGGGGCAACCCCTGGCGAATGCCCGCGTGTCATTCATCCCGCGAGGCGAAACGCTGCACGAAGGTTTCGACGATCGCTATGAGCGCATGACCGATGCCGATGGTCGCGCCTCGTTCGACCCCACGACGGGCAATCAATATCTCGTCGTCGCGCACCATCGGGCGGACGAGGAGAAGGGGGAGGGTTACGAGCAGACCACCTACTCGGCGACGCTCACGGTGTTCGTGCCCGAGCTCTGCCCCTGCTGTCTCGAATAGTCGACGAGCCGGAGGCAGGCGCCAGCGATCGCGCGCGTACGCCGGAGGGTTTTCTCGCTCGAGCTACGCTAGCGACGCTCGATTTCCTCGCTGCGCGGCAGCTCGTCGAGGCTGGCGAGCCCGAAGAACTCGAGAAACCGCTCGGTCGTGGAGTACTTGGGGCGGCGCGGCTTCTCGTCGCCGCGCTCGACGCGCAAGAGTTGCCGCCGGACGAGTTGCGCCAGCAGATGGCCGCTCGGCTTGCCGCGCAGATGGTTGATGTCGTCGGCCGAGAGAGGCTCGTTGTAAGCGACGATCGCCAACACTTCGATCGCCGCGGGCGAAAGCCGCGCCTGGCGCGTCCGGCCATACAGCTTGTCGCGCACGCGATGGAACTCATCGCGCAGCACGAGGCGATAACCGGCGCCGATGCTGGCGATCGTATAGGGACAGCCGAGCGTCGCGTACTGCTCGTTCAGTTCGCGCACGAGCTCGTCGATCTCGGCCGCCCGGATGCCGCGCATCATGCCGGCCACCTGCGCGCTCGTCAGGGGTTCGCCCGTCGGATCTCCCACGAAGAGCATCGCCTCGAGAATGCTGCGCGGCGACAGCGGGCAGGGGTCGTTCGGATCTTCGTGCGCCTCGTGAGGCGATTCGGGCTCGCCGGCGATGACGCGCAGCGGCCCCAGTGCCGGCGAGGAGGATTCCGGTGCGTTCGTCTCGGCCGCATCTCCGCGATAGGGATCGTGCCCGCGCGAGATCATCGACGCGAACGAGTCGGAGAGCTTTTCGAGCGAGAGGCCTTCGTCGGCGGCCGATTCGCGGAACGCCGCCAAATCGAGCTTTGACTCCGCTGACACAGGCCGAGCGTCACTGCGTTTTGCCAATTTTCGGACTCCCCAGTGGCGCTGCTTTGCCGACAGCCAGAAGGTATGATTCCTGTATCAACGCAATTCACTGCGTTCGATCGTGGGGCTATGTGGACATGGTAAGCGAACACAAGAAGAATCGTCGACCTTCATCTCGCGAAAAGCATCAAAAGGGACAGCAGCGCAAGCAGAAGAGGCGGGAGACAAACGCCGTGTTCGGCAGCAACGCCGACGTCAGCGCCCCGAAGACTGACTAGGGGAAATAAGATGGCCATTGACGAACGAATCGAAGCGCTGCTCGCGGCCGAAAAATGGGATGCGGCGCGCTCGCTCCTGGAGCAAGAACTAGCCAGGGCGCCGGAGGACCACTGGCTGATTACCCAGCTTGGTGTCGTCAGCTATGAACAACGGAAATACCCCGCCGCCCTGAAGCAATTCGTACGGTCGCTGGAAATCGTCGCCGATTGCCCATTAACTCTCTGGAATCTGGCGGGAACGCTGGATGCGCTCGGTAAAGTTGAGCGTGCGATCCCGATTTATGCAGCGCTGCTCCGGAGCAAGAAGTCATCCGCCGATGACCCGTGCTGGGAAAGCCCCCGATGGACCGATTCGCTGAAGGCAGACTGCATCTATCGCCTTGGAGTATGCTTTCAGAAGTTGGGGAAACTCAAAGAATCGGAGGCGTACTATCGGCGCTATCTAGATCTTTTGCTGGCGGGGGTGGTAGGCACCTATACGGCAGACGAGGTAACCCAAGAAATTCGTCTGGCCCATGCGTCGCAGGCCAAAGTCGATCTTGCAGCCGACGCACGCAAGACTTTTCGTTCGGCAGTGCGCGGTCTGAAAGCGAGCGACGATATGTTCAGCCTCACGCAAGCCCTGCTTTATTCCCATGACAATAAGAAGCTGAATCGCCTGCAGCTGCGTCGTGATCGCAAAACGGGTCGGAAAAGGCCGGCGTCCTCTAAACGCGGCCTTTAGCGCCTCGCCGTGATCGACGACTCAAATTCCGTTGAGATCATTCGACTACGTGCGATTTGCCAGTGCCAGCGTCACGACCGACGTGCCGAGCATCCCTTGCTCGTCGTCGAGCAGGCAGCGCGTCTGGCCGATCCCGTTGGGGAGCCACGACGTCGAAGGGGTCATGCGCACCCAGGCGCTTTCGGGCTGGCGGACGAGATAAACCGTCAGGTCGGCGTTCGGAAAGAGGAGCCCCGGTCCCGGGGGCAGGGGGGCGCCGATCGCATTGCCGTAGTCCGCCGCCGCAACCACGGCCGCCGCCGGCGACAGGGGGATGCCAGGCAACAGATTCGCATGCACGTTGATCCACGCCTCGGTCGGATCGCGCTCGAAAAGGGCCGAGGCACGAGGCGTGCGCAACTCGGTCGCGTGGTGCAGAAAAGGGGCCGGCACGACCTTCATCTTCTCGGGATCGAAGGCCACGAAATCATCCGGGCAGTCGGGGGGCGGAATCAACCGCACGCGGCTGTTCGACAGGTCCGGCAGCTCGACCGGCTGCCGCAACGTCCGCTGCACGCTCGCCAGCGCCACCGTCTTCCCGCCACTTTGGATTTCGATCTCGGTCAACAAAACGCGGCGACCTTGTTTGTAAATCTCGCCCCGCACCTCGAGCGGCCGCGTGGGAACCGGCTTCACCAGGTCGAGCGTGAGCCGGGTGGTCACGAAGTTCGGCTCGGGCAGCAGTTCTTCTGCCACCGACACGCACAACGCCGCCACCGGACCGCCATGCAAGGCATCGGGCGACCAAGGGCCAACGCTCAACTGCTGCGGGTGCCAGACCGAACCATCGCGGTGGAACAGGGCGTTGTCTTGCGGACTCAAGGAAACCGACCTCGGCGGAATTGCGGACGCGGGGAACAAAACGAGACACAGCCGATGTTATAGCCGATCGGCCGGGCTCGCCGGGACTCACTCGTCCCAGACCCCTTCGGGGATCGGTTTCGCTTCGACCACCTCGACCAGCACCTGGTCGGGCCCCAGGACCTGAAAGCCTTTCAGCTTGAGGCGCTCGTCGAACGTGATCGGTTGCACGATCTCCACGCCGGCGGCTTTCATCCGTTCGAAGACCGGCTCGATCTGCCGGTAGGAGAAGGCCACGTGATCGATCGGCCGTCCCTGGGTCGGTTGGATCTCCTTCAGCGGCGGATCGGGCCACCAGGGGGGTGATTTTTCCACGTCGGGCTTGCCGAAAAAGATCATCGTCACGTTGTCGCACTGGATCGTGTTCATCCAGATGCCCGCCAACGTCGACATGTCTCCCTTGGGCTTGGGAACTTCGCCCGCGCGTGGCCGCAGCCCCAGGTGCTGCGCATACCAGCGGACCGATTCGTTCACGTCGGTGCAGAAGTAATGGACGTGGGCGAAGCGATGGTGCCCCATGGTGTTGATCTCGATCAACTCCTTGTCGGGTCCGCTGACGTACATGTAGTAGTTGTCGCGTCCCGGCAGGGGAGAAAGTGGTGTGTGGATATCGACGCCGTGCGATTTCCACCACTCGTATTCATTCTTCACGTCGACGCCCCCCCAGCCGATGTGCCAGATGCCGGTGTTGAGCCTGGCATCGGGGGCTTGTTCCACCTGGTTGAAGAGGATGAACGAGCGCTCGGTGAAGAGCGCTGGCGCGACGCCGCGGAAATCGACCGGCACGGCGCCGAAGACGCGCTTGTAGAAGCGAATCGACTTGGCGGGGTCGGTCACGTTGAGCCGTACGTGATGAAAACGTGCCGGCTCTGGCACCGAGGTTGCCTGTTCGTCTGCCCGACCGCCCGTGTGCCACGCGACGGCCGTCAGCAGCGTCGCCCAGAGGAAATTCCGCCCGAGTGCCATAGCGACATAATCCGAGGTTCGAGAGTTGTCTAGGGCCGGACCGAGCGTCGGGTCCGGAATTCTGCTTCCACCGGTCATCCGGTGTAGCGCACGGCGCGGCGCGAAGCAAGCGGAATGGTGAAGATTTTGTAGAGCCGCAAGGGGCCGCACCCATTTGGATTCGCCCCCGAGCGACTAGAATGGGGTTGGTTTCCTCCGCCAGCAGCACTGCCACATCGGGTCAGCGAGGAAACTGCGGCATCCGTTCTGGCATCCGCTTCTCACCTTTTCAGCAGTAGTGATATGAGCCGGCCGATCGTGCATCTATGCAACGCCCCCACGCCGTATCGCATTGCCGAGTCGGATACGGCGGTGCGCGCGTTGGGCAAGGAGAGCCTGACCCTCATTTTCGCGGACGACTTCTACCACACGGCCTGCTGGTCGAAGCTCTTTCCCCGCGAGTGCCCCTACTACACGCTCGGTGGCACCCCCGAGCAAAACGGCGTCGGCGTGAACGAACTGCCGGCGCTGCTCGAGCGGCTCGACCCGCTGATGGTGATTCTGGCGGGCTATCGCGACAAGCCGTACGAGATCGGCGCGAAATGGTGTCGTCAGCACGGCGTACCCTACTGCATGCGCAGCGCCAGCAACTATTGGTCGGACAAGGCCACCGGCCTGCACAAGTTCATCGTGCGCCGCGCGCTGTTGGGGCGGTTCGTGCGCCATGCCGATCTCTGCCTCGTCACCGGCATGTCGAACCGCTGGTACTGGCAGCGCTATGGCATGCGGCCCGAGCAGGAGGGTTGGTTCCCGCAATACATCAACTATCCGCTCTACAGCCAGGCCCGACACATGCGCCGCACGCAACGTGACGAGCTGCGCAAGAAGTTCGGCATTCGTCCGGAGATCGCCGTGTTCACGGCCGGTCGCATTCTGCCGCTGAAGCGCGTGGACCTGATGTGCGAGGCGATGCTGCGGCTCGACGAGCGGATCGGGCTGGTGGTGGCAGGGCACGGCGTGGCCGAGGCCGAACTGCGGCAGAAGTACGCAGCGAAGCTGGGGGATCGGTTGGTCTTTCTGGGAGACATCGAACCGGATCAGTTGCACGAGTGCTACGCGGCGACCGACATCTATTGCCTGGCCAGCGGCTCGCGCGAGCAGTGGGGTCACGTCGTGACCGAATCGTTGACCGGCGGCATGCCGATCGTGATTCACCGCCTGACCGGCGCGGCTCCCGACCTGGTTCACAATGGCGTCAACGGCTTTGTGCTAGACTCGTTCGATCCGGATGCTTGGGCGGCGGCCTTCCGGCGCTTCGTGGATGATCCTTCGCTGCTTGCGTCCATGGGCGAGGCGTCGACGCGCATCGTCGACGTGTGGCAGGCGCGGAGCAATCCGGCGGAATGCCTGCGTCGTTTACGCGCACGGTACGAGCGCTAGCGTATGGACGAATCGATTCACTAGACGCGCTATTGACCGCTGCCACTGGCAGACGAACTTCGAGAGGTAAGTGCCTTGCACGCTTCGTTGCTTGCCGACATTCAAGAGCGCCGCGCGCGCGTCGGGATTCTCGGATTGGGTTACGTCGGGCTCCCGTTGATGCGGGCCTTCGTCGCGGCTGGGTATAAAGTGCTCGGCTTCGACGTCGATCGCACCAAGATCGAGCGCCTCGAGCGCGGCGAGAGCTACATCGAGCACATTCCGGCCGCCTGGATCATCGAGCATCAGCAGTCGGGCACGATCGAGGTCACGGCCGACGCCGCGCGGCTGGCCGAACCCGATGCCCTGGTGATCTGCGTCCCCACGCCGCTGGCAGAAAATCGCGAACCCGATCTGCGCTATGTCGAAGACACCGGGCGCCAGATCGCCAAGGTGCTGAGGGCAGGTCAGCTCATCGTGCTCGAAAGTACCACCTATCCCGGCACCACGCGCGACGTGCTCTTGCCGATCCTCGAGCAAGCCGGACTGCAAGTCGAGCAGGACTTTTTCGTCGCCTATAGCCCCGAGCGCGAGGATCCAGGCAATCCGCGCTTTGCGGCGGGCAATATTCCCAAGGTCGTGGGGGGCGTCGGCCCGAAGAGCCACGAGTTGGCCGTGGCCCTCTACACGGACGTGGCGGCGCAGGTCGTGCCGGTGTCGAGCGCCGAAGTGGCCGAAGCGGCCAAGATCCTCGAGAACACCTACCGCGCGGTGAACATCGCGCTGGTCAACGAGCTCAAGGTGCTCTTCCTCAAGATGGGGATCGACCCCTGGGAGGTGATCGAGGCCGCCAAGACGAAGCCGTTCGGGTTCCAGGCCTTTTATCCCGGCCCAGGCCTGGGGGGGCACTGCATTCCGATCGATCCCTTCTACTTGAGCTGGCTCGCGCGGCGCTACGACGAACCGACACGCTTCATCGAGCTCGCCGGCGAAGTGAATACGCGGATGCCCGAGTATGTCATCGAGCGCCTGAGCGAGGCGCTCGCCGCGCGCGGCAAGACACTCTCGGGCAGCCGGGTGGCGATCTTCGGCATCGCCTACAAGCGCGACGTCGACGACACGCGCGAGAGTCCTTCGCTCGATCTTTTGATGCGGCTGCGCGCGGCGGGTGCGGAGCTGTCGTATCACGACGCACACGTCCCCCGACTTCCCCGCGTGCGGAAATTCGACCTGCCGCAACTCACCAGCAGCCCGCTGACGCAGGAGTTTCTAGCCTCGCAAGACGCGGTGCTGATTGCCACCGATCACTCGAATGTCGATTACGACTTCGTGGTGCGCCACGCGCCGTTGGTGGTCGACACGCGCAACGCCACGGCGCGCGTCGCGGAAGGTAGGGAAAAGATCGTGAAGGCCTAGAATTTCGCCGCGCAAGGTGCCACCCGGCTGGCGTCTCGGTGGCCGTTTAATGCCAGTAGCGATCGTAGAACGCGCCGTATGCCGGATAGCCGTAGCCATAACCGGTGCCATAGGGCAGGTAGGGGAACTGTTGCGGCGTACCCGACTGCTTTAATTGCGTGTTGATGCGGCTCTGTTCTTGATTGGCCGCGTCGTTCAGTTGCTGCGTGTAGTCTTCCTGTTCTTGATTGCGCTGCGCCTGATCTTGCTGGTAGAGCGAGAGTTGCTGCTGTTGGAAGCGCTGGTAGTTCGCCTCGCGTTGCAGCGCCAGATCGTGCTTCTGCTTATAGACGTCGACCAGCGTTTCGACCTGCGTGGGGGTCATCTGGGCGATGCGCTTCTCGAGCATATCCATCTGGTCGATCCGATAGCCCTGGTGCGCGATCAGGTAGGCGACCAGCCATTCCCGATCTTTTTGCACCTGGGGGGTATCGGCCACTGCCGGCGCCGAGGCATTGGCCGGTGGGGTTTGAGCCGGGGCGGGGGCCGTCGCTGGTGTGGCGGCGGGGGTTGGATTCGCCGGTTGCGGCGCTTGCGCCTGGGCCAGGCCCCCCATCAGGAACGTGACTGCCAGGCAGAGCAACGCGGTCCGGTATCCTGTACTCACGGCAAGCTCCTCTCGGGTCGTGGCGACGGCGTGAACGCGATTTTCATAGGATCATCCGCGCGGTCCATCGGCCGCGCGCAGATTGCCTAATTATAGGCCAGCAAACCGTGCGAGACGTTTCCCGAACTGTAGACCAGACGCGTTCCAGCGGCAACTTGCGGGAGGTGCGCACGATGGCCCCCTTTGCAGGCCGGCTGTGCGGTTTCTTTCGCCTGGGGCGCGTGGTGCGATTCGGCTAGTGCCTGTGTCGGGCTGCGGCGTCCGAAATAGCGTGCCTGGCGGAGAACACCGAACCCGCGTTGGGGGGTGAGCTAGAGTTTTCTGTCCGCAGGCGGTTGGACTTAACGTTCGAAAGCTCATGAATCCGCAATCCACGTTGCCGTGCGCCGGGAGCGACGCCGTCGACCACGGCTCACGGTCTGCGCCCGATTTCGATTCGGACCTCGGCCCGCGCGCGAGTCAGGAAATCTACTCGCGCGAAGAAGCGGTCGAAGCGCTCCGCCGCGCCGAAGAGAAGTACCGCAGCATCTTCGAGAACGCCGTCGAGGGCATCTTCCAGACCAGCTCCGATGGTCAGTATCTGAGTGCGAACCCGGCGCTGGCGCGAATCTACGGCTACGACTCTCCCGACGAGCTCATCGCGGGAGTCAACGACATCGAGCGGCAACTCTATGTCGATCCCAAGCGGCGGCTCGACTTCATCCGCTTGATGGAACAGCACGGGCGGGTCACCTCGTTCGAAGCCGAGGTCTACCGCCGCGATGGCAGCGTGATCTGGATCTCGGAGAACGCTCGGGTCATTCGCGACGAGCAGGGCTGCGTTTTGTACTACGAAGGCCTCGTCGAGGACATCTCCGAGCGCAAGGCCGCCGAACAGATGCAACGTCAGCGCGACGCGGCCGAGGCGGCCAACCGCGCCAAGAGCGAATTCCTGGCCAACATGAGCCACGAGATCCGCACGCCGCTCAATGGCGTGATCGGCATGCTCGACCTGCTGCTCGGCACGACGCTCACGCCGCAGCAAGCCCGCTACGCACATATCGGCAAGTCGTCGGCCGATTCGCTGCTGGCGGTGATCAATCAGATTCTCGATTTTTCGAAGATCGAGGCGGGCAAGATCGAGCTCGAGCAGGTCGATTTCGATCTGCATGCCCTGATCGAGGAAACGGCCGACATGTTCTCACAGCGCGTGGCCGAGAAGGGGCTCGAGCTGGCCTGCCTTATTCCGCCCGAGGTGCCGTCGTTCGTCATCGGCGACCCGGAACGTATGCGACAGATTCTCATCAACCTGGTGAACAACGCGCTCAAGTTCACTTCGCAAGGCGAGGTGGTGGTTCGCGCGGCGGTCGAACGCCACGAGGGAGACGAGATCGTCTTTCGCTGCTCGGTGACCGATACGGGGATCGGCATTCCCCCCGATCGGCTCGACCGCCTGTTCCAGTCGTTCTCGCAGGTCGACGCCTCGACGACGCGCAAATACGGCGGGACGGGCTTGGGGCTGGCCATCTCGAAGCGGCTGACCGAGTTGATGGGGGGGGAGATGGGGGTCGAAAGCCAGGCGGGGCAGGGTTCGACCTTTTGGTTCTCGGCGCGACTCCAACTGTGCGACGTGCCGCGCCGCGAGCGCATCTTGCCGGTGGCGCTGCGCGACTGCCGCATCCTGATCGTCGACGACAACGCGACGAATCTCGAAATCCTGCGCGAGCAGTTGCGCGGCTGGGGCTTCGATCCGGTCTGCGTGTCCGACGCCCGTGCGGCCTTGAGCGCCTTGAGCGAGGCGGCCCGACGGGGCGCACCCTTCGATCTGGGCATTCTCGATCACCAGATGCCCGAGATGGATGGACTCGATCTGACACGCGTCATCAAGCAAGACGAGTCGCTACGAGCGATGTCGCTGATCGTGCTGACCTCTTCGGGCGAGATCATGGATCCGCCGCGCCTGGCGAGCCTCGGGCTGTACGGCTGCATGACGAAGCCGGTGCGGCAGTCGCGACTGTTCGACGCCATCGTCGGGGCGGCCACCTCGGACGACGCGGGCGAAGAACAGGGCAACGAGATCGCTCCTCCCGCATTGCCACTGGACATGGCCAAGAAAGCGAGCGCCCGGATCCTGGTCGCCGAAGACAACGAGATCAATCAGATGGTCGTTTCCGAACTGCTCGAACGGGCCGGCTACGAGTGCCGGGTCGTCTCGAACGGACGCCGCGCCCTGGAAGCGGTCGAGTCGGGCATTTACCAGCTCGTCCTCATGGATTGCCAGATGCCGGAGATGGACGGCTTCGAAGCCACGCGCGCCATCCGCCAGCGCGAGTCGCGAGGGACCGCAGGCGAATCGTCGGCTCGCTTGCCTATCGTGGCCCTGACCGCGAACGCCATCAAGGGAGACCGCGAACGCTGCCTGGCGGCCGGCATGGATGCGTATCTCAGCAAACCGATCAATCCCGACGAGTTGATCGCCATCGTCGGCTCGATGCTCGAATCGCTCGAGCTGGAACCAAACGAATCGCCCCCCGTCGCACCGCTGCCGGAAGACGACCTTCTGCCGGCGGCGGGGCATGGCCTGGCCTTCGACATCGCGGCCCTGCTGCATCGCTGCATGGGGACGCCCGAGATCGCCGTCCGCGTGTTGCGCAAGTTCCAGGCGCGCGGGCCACAACTGGTCGAAGAACTGACTTCGGCGATCGCCTCGGGCAACGGCACGGGGGCCTCGGCGGCGGCCCATGCCCTCAAGGGGGTGGCGGCGAATCTTTCGGCCAACCGGCTAAGCGAGGTTGCCGCCGTGATCGAATCGCTCGTCTCCGATGGTCAGGCCTACGAGGCCCAGCGACGCATCGAGCCCTTGCGACACGCGCTCGACGACTGCTTGCGCCAGATTCCCGAGGTATTGCGCAGCCTGGCGGCCGATGCCGGCCGGCCGTAGAGCTCCTACAAGAGGTAAGAAATGCGAGTTCTGATTGCCGATGACGACGAGATCACGCTCGACCTGCTCGAGCATGCCCTCGTGCAGGCGGGCTACACCGTCGAGCGCGCGACCAATGGCCGCGAGGCGCTCGAGCACCTGCGGCAAGGCGAGTGCCGGTTGGTGATTTCCGACTGGGACATGCCCGAGCTGACCGGCGTCGAGCTCTGCCGCGCCATCCGCGTCGAAGATCTCGGCGGCTATATCTACGTCGTGCTGCTTACCAGTCGACACAGCGCCCGCGATACGGTCGAAGGCCTTTCGGCCGGGGCCGACGATTTCGTCCCCAAGCCGTTTCATCCCGACGAGCTCATCAGCCGCGTCCGCTCGGGCGAACGGATCCTTTCGCTCGAGACGCGCGAGGTGGCGCTCTTCGCCCTGGCCAAGCTGGCGGAATCGCGCGACTCGGACACCGGCGCGCATCTAGAGCGCGTGCAGTGCTACTCGCGCGTGCTGGCGCAGGAGTTGGCACAACTGGAAAAGCACCGCGCGGCCATCGACGCCGAGTTCATCCGCCTGATCTATCTGACCAGCCCCCTGCATGACATCGGCAAGGTGGGCATTCCCGACGGGGTGCTGCTCAAGCCGGGCAGGCTGAGCGACCGCGAGTTCGAGATCATGAAATCGCACGCCACGATCGGCGCGCGGACGCTCGAAGCGGCCCTCGAGAAATTTCCCGAGGCAAAGTTCCTCGTCATGGCCCGCGACATCGCCGCCGCCCACCACGAACGCTACGACGGTCACGGCTATCCGTTGGGCCTGGCAGGGGATCGCATCCCCCTGGCCGCACGCATCGTGACGGTGGCCGATGTCTACGACGCGCTAACGAGCCGGCGCGTCTATAAGGACGCCATGCAGCACGAGGTGGCGCGGTCGATCATCATCGAGGAGTCGGGCAGCCACTTCGACCCCGACGTGGTTGATGCCTTCCTGGCGCGCGAGGCCGAGTTCGTGGCGATCCGCGAGCGGTTCCAACCGCACCACCTGGCTGCGACGACGTAACGAAGCGGGGCAATAGTCGGCCGTCCGCTAGGTCGACTTGCGATAGACCACGCCGCGATCGACGATATTGAAACCGAGCGATTCGTAGAGGGCGATGGCGGCCTTGTTGCGCTCCATCGTCTGTACCTCGACCAGGCTCACCTGGTGGTCGCGGAGTTGGCGGAAGGATTCGCCCAGCAGGAAGGTGGCCAGCCCTTGCCGGCGATGCGTCTCGGCCACTTCCAGGTCGACGAGCCCCACGGTGTAGACGCCCCAACTGATCGACCGCGCCTCCATGTTCCAGAAGGTCACGGTGGCCAGCTGCTCGTTGCCGTTGCGGGGCAAGACGCGGAAGGTCGTGCGGTCGAAGCCGCCAGTCGTACACGCCTCCCACCAAGTGCGGCTGCAGGGATCGGTGATGATCTCCAGGCGCATCGTGCGGCGAAGTTGAAGCTGCTTGCGATCCACCGTGGGGCGGAACGTGCTCAGGTCGCGGTGCATGATCACGCAGCGATCGATCCGTTCGTAACCCGACGATTCGTACCGCCGCTGGGCATCGGCGTCGGAATCGAGCACGCCAGGCAACTCGCTCCCGCCGTACAAGCCCAGGTAGAAGGGATTGAGTGGGCGGATGCCGCCGGCATAGAGCACCTTAGCCCCATGCTGGCGCAGGTACGTCTCGCTGCGCTTCAGCAGTTCGCTGCCGATCCCCAGGTTGCGGTAGTCGGGATGGACCAGCAGCATGCAGACCACGCCGAACTCGTGGGAGACCGATTTTTCGTCTTCCGAAGGGCCGAATGCGCCATGCACGAAGCCGATGGGGCGATCGTCGTCGAGCGCGACGATCAAGCCGTGCCGATCGAAGTAGGGTTTCGACAGCACCAGATGTTCGAACAGCGCGGCCGACATCGGCTGGGCCAAACCGCGCTCGAGCGATCGCGAGCGCCAGATCTCGGCCAGGGCCGGCAGGTCGGTGTTACGGAACGGTCGGTAGTGAATCACGGCTGTGGACATACTTCGACCAGGATCGCCTCTCCCTCGACACGAACCGGAAAGACAGGTTGACGTAGCGACGGACTCAACTGGTGCTGACCTGTGCGGACATCGAACTGCCATCCGTGCCAGGGACAAGTCACGATCGTACCCGTCAGGCATCCCTTGCCGAGCGGCCCTCCCTGATGGGGACAGACGCCGTCGAGGGCGTGGTATTCACCCGCGACATTGAACAAAGCGCACACGCGATCGCCCGCCACGACTTCGAGACACGCGCCCGGCGGGCAGTCGCTCGTGTTGGCTACTTTAACCCA
Organism: Pirellulales bacterium; assembly: GCA_019636335.1. Taxonomy (NCBI): domain Bacteria; kingdom Pseudomonadati; phylum Planctomycetota; class Planctomycetia; order Pirellulales; species Pirellulales bacterium. The sequence continues at coordinate 28,274 of JAHBXR010000028.1, read as the reverse complement.
CTCTGCCATGCGTACGGTAAGCCCCGATCTTTAGTACGTAACGATTGCCCGAGAGGTGGACGTGTGGTGGGAACGCGGCCCCAGAGCGATTATAGGTACGCGCTGCGGCGCGCACTAGCTTGGGCGCTCAGGCGGCCTCGCTCTGGGGGGGAACGGTCGCAGTCGTTTGGGGAGTCGCGCGCTTGCGTTTGGCAGGGCGATGATCCTTCCAGCGCCGGTGCAGCCACCAATATTGCTCGGGCGAGCGCCGCACCGCCGTCTCGATACAGGACGTATACCACTGGGTCAGCTCGCGCACGCCGCCGGGCATGGCGGACACTTCGTCGGGATGTAAAAGTCCATCCAGACGCAGCTCGTACCTCAACGGGCGCCCGAGCCGCCGCGCGTGCCCCACGGCCATCCACGTGTGGTGTTCGAGTGCCAGCAGCCCGATCGCCTTGTGGGCCGAGGCGGGACGGCCGAAGAACTCGACCCAGCACCCTTTGGTGCCGGCGTACTGATCGGCCAGGAAGGCCATCGTCCCCCCGGCTGCGAGCACGCGCAAGATTTGATCGTAGCCTCCCTGCTTCGGAATGATGAATTGTCCGGTCGCTCCGCGGAATCGGTTCACGAAGCGGTCGAGGTAGGGGTTATCGAGCGTGCGGGCCACGGTGTGCGTCGGAAAGCCCAGCAGTCCCAGGAAGTAGCCCGCGATTTCGAAATTGCCGAAGTGGGCGGTGACCAACGCCACCGGATGCTCGTCGAGCAGCGAGCGCATCAACGTGCCGGGGTCGCACAGCACGAAGTAATCGCGCCAGTTGGTGCGGTGCAGCTTGCGCGGCACCAGGGCCACCTCGACGACCAGCAGAAACAGGTGCTCCCACATCTGCCGCGCCAGGCGTCGGCGCGCGAGAGGCGCCAGGTCGGGATAGGCATGTCGGAGATTATCGTCGATCACTCGGCGGCGGATGCGCAGCACCGAGTCGAAGAGCCACGCCAGGCTGACCGTGGCCGAGTGGCTGGTCTCGACCGGCAGGGCCTGCACGATGCAGATGAGCAACCGCAGACCAAGGTAGCCCGTGAATTGTGCAAAGCGTTGGAAGGACACGTTCGAGCGAGGCTCCATCATCGCGTGCGGCCCGAAGTGGGCACGCCGGGCCGCATTTTGGCCGGAACGCCCCAAACGGCAAAGATCGATTGCCTGAGGAGGAAACGTCCCCGCGGGCCGGCGGTCACCCATCCGCGCGTCGTCGGGTGCGTGGTATCTTTGCACGCACAGGTGCTCGAGACGGGCTTCGCCGGAGTCCGTTCCCCCCCAAAACTCCCCCCGCGAGGCTGGAATCGTGCTGTTCATCGAACCACCCCCGACGCCCTACGACCTGCGTTTCAAGCTGGGAAGTCTGCCCGTCCGGGTACACCCGATGTTCTGGCTCGTGGCGGTGCTGCTGGGCATCCGCGCGAAGGATCCGAAGCTGGTAGCGTTGTGGGTGGGGGTCGTCTTCGTGTCGATCCTCGTCCACGAACTGGGACATGCTCTGGCGGCGCGCGCCTGTGGATGGTATCCCCGCATCGTGTTGCACGCGATGGGTGGACTCGCCATCTACCAACCGACGTATCGCAGTCGCGCGAAGCAGATGATGGTGACCGCGGCGGGACCGTTGGCAGGATTCATTCTTGCCGCGCTGCTCGTCTTGGTGTTGTTGGCCAGCGACCACGTGGCGGACATTTTCGGTTTCGAAATCGGAAATGGAAAAAATATTTCCAATCCCTACCTACGCTTCGCCGTGCGACAGGCGTTGTGGTTGAACATCGTGTGGGGACTGGTCAACTGCTTGCCGATTCTGCCGCTCGACGGAGGGCAATTCGTGCGCGAGATCTTTACCGGCGTCAATCCGCGCGACGGCATGTTGTGGTCGTTCCAACTGTCGATGCTCGTGGCGGCGCTGGTCGCCGTGGCGGGCATGCTTTTTCTGAACGACTTCTTTATTGCCCTGTTTTTTGGGTACTTGGCGTATTCGAGTTATCTCGGCATGAGCTCGTTGCAGGGCAATCGCTTCGGCGGTTGGTGAAGCTCGCTCGTTCTGTTTTGCGCGCCGGCACGATGCTGGCAGCGCCTGCGCGGCGCGAGAAGGCGCGCGCCTTGCGCGAGCAGCGGCGCGCGAGCGCGTCACGTGGCGAAGCGCGCTCGATGGCGCGCCCTGCGGCGAGCAGCGCAGTGAAGGCAGAGGGGGACGAGAGGCGGTTCAGGCAAGAAATAGTGTTGCACAAATTTGGAGAATCCGTACAACTACGCCCAGAGTTTCCAGCACCGGACAAGTCGGTTGTCGCGTGGCGGAATGGCTGACATTCAACCACGACAACCGTTCGCGAAGGATGTGAGGTTTCTTGTCAATGGGTGGGACTCGCTCGTAGCCTGCCACGCTTGTGTGTTGCAGCCGAGACGGATCTCGCCGGAATTTTTTTGGAGGAAGAACTGTGGCAAAGAAGAAAGCCGCTAAGAAGGCTGCTGCGAAGGGCACGAAGAAGAAGGCCGCGAAGAAGAAGAAGTAGCTCCTAGCGGCGCTTCCGACCGCGTCACCTTTGGTGGCCGAACGCGGTCGCGACCACAACGAGAAAGGGCCGTCCTCGCTACGCTGCGAACGGCCCTATTTTTTTTGCGCCTGGGGTTCCCCCCCTTGGCCGCGAGCCCGAAGGCCTTCGGACAACGCTTTTTTCACGGCTAGCCTGCTTCAATTGACCAAACTCGCGCAGCCTGCTACGGTTACGCTGAATCGCACACATGCCCTCCCCCCAGGTCCACGACGCGGCCATCGAGCCGTCGGTGCTAGTTTGAAGTCGGAAGACCAACCTCGTTCACGCCAGGCCGAGCCCGCCGCTACCGGATTCGCGGCGCTGGGACTATCGGACACGATGCTCGCCGCCATCGAGCAGGCGAACTACATCGAGCCGACCCCGATTCAGGCCGGCCTCATCCCCCGCGCGCTCGCCGGAGTCGACGTCCTCGGCCAGGCTCAGACCGGTACCGGCAAGACAGCCTCGTTCGCCATTCCGATTCTCGAACGCGTTGGCGGGCACGACAAAACGTCGGGACCGCGGGCTCTGGTGCTCGTGCCGACGCGCGAGTTGGCCGTGCAGGTGCGCGGCGAGTTCGACAAGCTCGCGCACGGCAGCCGGCTGCTCACGGTACCGCTCTACGGCGGCAAGCCGATCCGCAGCCAGATCGAAAAACTGAAACGGGGCGCCGACGTCGTCGTGGGAACACCCGGGCGCGTACTCGATCATATCGGACGCGGCACCCTGCGGCTCGACAGCCTGAAGATGGTCGTGCTCGACGAAGCCGACCGCATGCTCGATATCGGCTTCCGCCCGGACATCGAGAAGATTCTTCGCAAGTGCCCCACCGAGCGGCAGACTTTGTTGCTCTCGGCCACGGTGCCGCCGCCGGTCGAACGCCTGGCGCGGCGTTATATGCGCGAGCCGGAGTCGTTGAACTTCTCGCCCAAAGAGATCTCGGTCGAGACGATCACGCAGTATTACTTCACGGTCGATCCGCAGCGCAAGTTCGACCTGCTCGTCAAATTGCTGCGCCGCGAGGATCCCAAGCAGGCGATCATTTTCTGCCGCACGAAGCGGGGGACCGACCGCGTGCAGCACAACCTGCAGAAGAAGTTCGAGGGGACCGCCTGCATCCACGGCGATCTGCAGCAGCGCGCGCGCGATCGCGTGATGGAGCATTTCCGCCAAGGGAAGGTCCGCATCCTCGTGGCCACCGACGTCGTGGGCCGTGGGATCGACGTGTCGAGCATCTCGCACATCGTCAATTACGACATCCCCGAATTCTGCGACGATTACGTCCATCGCGTGGGACGCACCGGCCGCATGGGACGCGAGGGAACGGCCTATACCTTCGTCACGCCCGAGGAAGGCAACGAGCTGACGCGCATCGAAATGCGGATCAACAAGCTTCTCGAGCGGGCCGAGATGGAAGGTTTCGACGCGGTTGCCCGGGTGGCCGCGCCCCCGCCTCCCCGTCCGGCCGCCAATGCCGAAAGCGAGACTCCGGCAGCAGCCTCGGCCGCGGCTGATGAGTCGCCATCGGCCAAGGCGCCGCGCCCCACGCCTCCTCTGGGACGAGGCGGCCGCTCGCCGCGGCGCTTCCGCCGCGCTCTCTAGCAGCCTGGGGAAGAAGGCCCTCGTGGCATTCTTCCCTCTCGCTAGGTTCGCAGCCAAGCTGCTCACGGCTCGCAAAATCACGACGGACGTCGCGATTTTGGGATCGCATCCTGCGATCCGCGCAGGCCGAGGAATACTTCCCCGGCCTGCTAGCCGGACGCGATGCGCTGCCGCGCATACATTTACTTCAGATCGGGGAAGTCGAGACCGTACTTCTTCGACATCTTGTCGCGCAGCGCGTCTCCCTTGCGGTTGATCTCCTCGCACTGCTTGCGATGCTCGTGCTCGCTCTTCTCGTACGACTTGCCCCGTCCGCCGCGCCGCGTGTCGGCGTCGGCCTCGTTGAGCAGGTAGGTCGCCTCGCCGTTGTTCGCAGCGCCCGCCTCGTACCAGGCGGCGATTTCACCCCCCAGCGCGACCACCTGGGGATCGACGTTCTTCGTCGACAGACCGCGAATCTCTTGCGCGGCGAACGTATTGGCTGCCGCCAGGCTATTCACGAAGCCGTTGGCGTTCTCGGCGGTGACCTTGCCGGGCGTGTTGCGCAGACCCTCTTCCTGGGTCATGATCGAGTTGAGCTGATTCCAGTATTGCAGCGTGGCGGCCCCTTCGTTCGCTTTGGCCGAGCGTGGCTGCTTCGCCTTCTTTTTCTTGGTGGGTGCCGGGGCCGCGTCTTGCTGCGCGGTCTCGCCGGCGTCCGCCACCAGTTGGCGCAGCGCCGCGGCATCGAGGGGCGGTTGCGATTCGGCGGCCGCATCTTCGGCGTCGATCTCGGCCTGGGGATCGCTCGTCGAGGCGACTACTTGACGCAACTGCGCGCCCACCGGGTTATTGATCTGGCCGATGTACGGTTCGACATTCACGCCCGAGCGTTGTGCCAGGTCAATCAGCGCGGCGCGCGCCTGGGGCATTTCGAGGCCCCCCGTGGCCCACAGTCCCAAACCCGTTCCGACGATGAACACGGCGACCATGGCGATCCATTCGCCGGCAGCCAATCCGCGACGTTCCCGCGCGCGGTACTTCAGAAGCGAAGACATGAGCGTAATCCCCAGTTGAGCGTCGAGATGAGTTGTCGGATTGCCCGGCCTGCGACCAGAATCGGCGCCGGTTCGAGCGAACCGAGCCCGGGGCAATCGAGATTGAAAGTCTCTGAACTCTAGCTCATTGCCCCCACCGGAGAGCGGCACCTGCGTGCAAAGTTCGCTCGTACGGGCAGCCGTCGAGCCAGCAAAGTGCCCTGCGAATGGCGTTTCGCCGCGTGTTGTTGCCAGAAGGCAACGTGGCGATCAGGGACGTGTTGCTCGAAGACATCCCATCACAAAATGGCACGTGCAGGAATCGCACCTCGCGCGGGAGATCGTTGTCGGCCAATCTCCGCGCGGGGCGATTTGATTCCTGCACGTGCCAGGGTCTCATCTCGAGCTTTCGCTCAAGCCACCTCTTGTTGTTGTTCCCGTGGAAAGACGGGGGCATGGCGTGGCGACCACTCCAGCGCGTCGCTGTCTCGATCGTCGTCGCGCGGTCGCGAGACGAAGGGCACGATGCAGCCATAGAGCACCAGTGCCGAGAGCACCCCGGTGAGGAAATCGGTCAGCGGAACCATCACCGCGGTGTAGAGCATGAGGCCGGCGTGCAGCCGGCCGCTCTTCCACACCTCGACGATTTCGGCCGGTTTGATCATGTTCGACGCCACCCACAGCAGGATGCCCGCGATGCAGGCCATCGGCACACCGCCCAGGTAGCTGGCCAGAAAGAACGCCAGCGTCAGCTTGAGCACCCCCTTGAAGTAGCCGGCCAACGGCGTGACGGCCCCCGCCTTGATGCTGGTGGCCGTGCGAGCGAGCGCGCCCGTGCAGGGAAAGCCGTTGATGAGGGGAGTGACAACTTGCACAAGCCCCTGGCCCCACAATTCCTTGTCGGGATCGAAGGGAGTCTTGCGATTGTTTGCCATGCGGTCGGCCATCGACGAGCAGAGCACGCTCTCGACCGCCGAGACGAAAACGATCGCCGCCACGAAATAGGCGATGTCCAGCATCACGCCCCCCGACAACTCGGGGAGGCGAGGCAGGGTCAACTGAAAGAAGTCGGTCGGGATCGCGCCGAAGCGATCGGTGATCAACTGCACCTGCCCCGGCACGAGAAAGAACCCCGCGAAGCACGAGGCGGCCCCCAGCGCCAGCAGCGGCGCGGGGATGAAGACCGAGATCTTCAACAAGTGTTTCGTGGCAAAGAACGTGAAGAGGGCCAGGCCCACCGCCCAGAAATTGATCTGATCGATCTGGCCGAGCATGGCGCTCAACTTGCCGAACAGACCTCCCTTTAACGGGAGCTGCATGCCGAAGGCCTCGCCGATATTCGACAGCGCGATGGTGACCGCGATGCCGACGGTGAATCCGACGATGATCGAGTTCGGCACGTAGCGGGCCAGCTTGCCCAGGCCGAAGACGCCCATCAGCATCAAGGCAATGCCCGCGGCGATCGACACGAGCACGAGCATGCCGTGCCCGTCGGCGAACGACCCGCCTCCCGTTTCGCCGTATTTGGCCATCAAGGCGGCGATCAGAGGAATGAAGGCGGCCGTGGGGCCGTAGACCTGGTACTTCGAGCCACCGAATGTCCGCCCCACCATGCAGGAGATGGCGCCGGCGATGATGCCCTGCTCGGGTCGCAGTCCCATGGCAATCGCAAAGCCCATGGCCATGGGGATCGCCGTCATGGCCACGATCAGGCCGGCACTGAAATCGCGGTAGACGGTCGTCTTCCAGCTTTCGCGGTTCAGGTCTTCAAAGCGACTATCGAAGAACGTGAAGAAGCTGCGCAATCGGTTCCACATCATCGTGGGAATCTCGGTCGGGGGTGGGAGTGGGTATCTTTGGCTTGCCTGGCGACGGACCGCAAACCTGTCGGTGGCGCGTCGCGCAACGCAACTTCTTCGCAGGGCGAGCAACAAGGGCACGAACGCGAGGCTGCCAGCCTGCGCCGCGATGGACCGGACGGGGCACGACGAACGCATCGTTCGACGGCTCTCTACCGGCGAGGCATGAAGCGAGGCATCGAAGGTGCTTTTCGCCCGGCGGCACGCTCATGCGGCCGACGTATCAACCCAGGCAAGGCACACAACGAGCGCAGCGCCATCATCCAACGCAACGAGGGGGAGGCAGCGAGAAACTTCGACGCGCAGCAAGACGTCGAAGCGGGCCCCTTAACAGCGCAGAGGCGCTCTCAGGCCATTCGCAAGAATATGGCCGTGCGAACAATCACTTTCGGCCAGGCGCTGGGCCGTCGCCACGGGGGCGCGGCTGGCGATGTGCGAAACGCAGCGCCGCTCGAGCGCGCCGTTGCGGCAACGCGTGTCGGTCGGAGATACGACCAGCAGACACTCTTCGGCGACCGTTTTCGAACTCTCGGCCGCGTCCGACCCCGAGGCCTCGGTGGGGGTCTGCACCATCGCCAGTAACAGGGCCAGCTTGCACATCACCGGAAAGACCAACCGTGCCAGCTTCCAGGCACAGCGGCGGGGCGAGGCCATCCCTTGGGCGATCTGCCACGGGCGCGTACCGGCAGGGAACGACCCGAAGGTCGAGTCCAGCAACGGTAGACTGTTCGCCTGAGACAGCATTGCCCTACTCCGTACTCCGTGTGGTCCACCCTACTTAATGCAGGAAAACCAGCACTGTCAACCCCGCCGCTATTGTCGGCGGATTGGACAGGGTCGGTTGAGCCTGTTTGCGACGATTCCCGAATTTGCGCCAGGTTTCTACGAAACAGGATACAGTTTGGGATCGCGCCGGCCTCCGGTTTTTTCAAAGTTTTTCCTCGGGCGAAGGCTTTCGTACGGAGTCGTCCGCGTGCCACGCCAGAACACGGCTTCGCCGTGGGACTGACCCCGTCGCGAACGATCGCCCCCCGCCCCGCGGCTAGCAGGCTGCTGAAAAAGGTCCGTCGTGGCCTTTTTCAGCCTCGCGAAGTGCGGAGTTGAACTCCGCACCGCTCGCAAAAGAACGACTTCCGTCGCTATTTTGTGATCGCATCCAGGCGATCCTAGCAGGCTGCTGACTTTTTCAGCAGCCTGATAGGACGCTGCCACCGAGCCGGGTTCATTCGCGCCTCGCGCATGCTTAGAATGTCCGGCCGTCCGACAAGCTGCCGGCAAGATGACTTACCAGGAGTACCAGCGACGATGGCGCGACGAGAAAGCTGCGTAGCACCGGGATGGTGGGATTACACGACGCTCGACGAGAAGCTGCTGGCCGACGCCGCGGCACTGACGGCGGAGCAGGTACTGCAGCTTTCCAGACCGGGTTTCCGCGTCGTGGCCTACGACACGCTCGAGGACTTTTATCTGGCCGAGGCGCTCGAGTACATCGACGCCTGGCGCCAATCGACCGCGGATAATCCCGTGGGCCTCTGCGGTCCCATCGGTCCGACCGAGCAATTGCCGCTCGTGGCGCGGATCGTGAACGATCTCGAGCTCGACATCCGCAGCGCGCACTTCTGGGGCATGGACGAATGGTTCCTCGATGGCCGCGAGGCACCGGAGAGCCACCCGTTGTCTTTTGCCCGCGCCGACCGCGAGCTTTGCTTCGACCGCATCGACAAGAAGCTCCGCATGAGCGACGCACAGCTCCATTTTCCCAAGGCCGACCCGCGCGAGTACGTGGCCAGTTGGGAGGGGGTGCGCTGCGCCGTGATGCAAGGGGGGCAGGGAGAAGTGAAGCACTGGGCCTTCAACGATCCCCCGCGCCGCGAGGGGCCGTGGATCGACGCGCCACCACCGCCGAGCGAGTATCGCCAGCTCGGCACGCGCGTCGTCGAACTGCACCCGATGACGCTGATTCAAAACGCACGCACCAGCGGCGGCGGCAATGTGGCGGGCGTTCCTTCCAAGGCGATCACCGTCGGGCCCGTCGAGACTTGGAAGGCTGAACGGGTGAGCATCTGGCACGCCGGCACGCACGACAACCCCTTCGGGCAGCGACTCACCACGCTGATGATCAGCCAGGGCATCGCCGACAGCGCCGTGCCGATGTCGCTGCTGGCCGAGCATCCCAACGTGCAGTTCAACTTCTACCGCCACGGCATCGGCACCTGCCAGGCGGAGATGCACTGAGTCGAGCATCGCTCGGTCAGGAAAAATGAAAAGTGGCACAAACTGCCAGCCTGTGCCACTTTCTACCGCTTTCAGTCTGCTCGCATCACAGCCCGTAAAACACCTTGGCTACTTCTTCCGCGTGGAAGAGCAGCCACTCGCGGCGGGTGTAGATGGCGTGGCCGGCGTGATGTTGCGTGATATCCCCCGGCATCGGGCCATAGTTGACCAGCAGCGTCGTGCCGACGTCGGGGACGCGGCGCCCCGATCTTAATCGCGCGATAAGGTCACGCGGCGAGACCGCCCCCTCGAGCAACCGATCCAGACGCCAATCGGCCCACCAGGTGCGCCAGGCCAAGAGGCTAGGCATCAAGTTCGTGCCCGCAATGCCGAATTGTTGCACGTAGTCTCCCTGCTCGGCCGCGAGCACCTCGTCGAGCGTGGGCGGAAACGTGGTGCGATAGGGAGGCACGCCAGGCTGCGGCCGATGGTGGACGACGTGCATCAGTTGCGTGTAGCCCGACTCGTTCCAACCGTAGCGAATCGGCGTACCGAACGTCACCAGGTCGAGCTGCGGAAACGGTGGCGGCTCGCTCGGGCTGTGGTCGTAGCGGCGCAGCAGCCATTGCCGCACGCGCTCCCACTGTGGCAGGTCGATGGTGCCGAGGATCGGCCAGCGATAGAAGGGCTTCGCCGCCGTGAAGAAGGCCTCCACCGTCTGGCGATCGCGGGCCAGCAATTGCGAGACGATGGCAAACACGTTGCCCGCGTGGCTATGCCCCCACAACAACACGTGTGCGTCCGCGGGCAAGTTGAGCGCCGCGAGCTCGTCGATCAGACGGACGGCGGCCTCGGCGCGGCCGAGATGGCTATTCTCGCTCGACCAGTGAAACAGCCGGACGGGGATCGTGGCGGCGGGGTCATCCCCCGCCAGCGAGCGCTCGAAGAGCCGAGCGAATTCCTCGGTATAGTTGCCCGTCTCGCCGAGCGTCTGATCGACGAGCTTCTTGATGACTTCGCGCAGCGTCTGGCTGGCGGCGGGAAAGATTCGCGCGAGATCGGCCAGCATGCCCAGGGCGTCGGTGCCGACGAAGGTCCCATGTGCGAGGATGATCTGCCGCACGCCCGCCGCGCGGTAGGCCTGGCCCACCGTCTGCATGCGGCGGGCGAACTCGTCACTTCCGACGGGCGGGTACGACCGGGGCGCCAGCAGGCGGGGTGAGGAAGTGGGGGCGGTGTCCGTGTAGTGCTGGTGGTGAAACAGTCTGCCGCGCGCCATGGCTTTCTCGTGTGGTATCGAGCCGCAGGAGCGAGGTCTCGTGCGGCGGAATGCCCAGCATGCCCGACCAGGTCTCGAACGAGCGTCCGGCTCGTTCATCCGCCTGGAAGAAGGCGAGATAGGTCATCACGTCGCTGGCGATGAACTCGTGTTCGGTGGCGTCGAAACGCGTCGGTTGAAACACGCGGCGCCACGTGCCCGAGTTGAAATACATCTGGTTCAGCACGTAAGTGTCGGCGTAGCTGGCGTCGAGCGGAACCCCCTCGGCGCTGTGCGTGTGTCCGTACACGACGTGCTTGGCGCGGCGGTTGCGGAAGTCCTGTTCGAGGAGGGCGTGCCGCGCGAAAGAGGAGTTGTCGTCGCCGCGCAGTTGATGGAACCAAGAGGAGATCGAAGCGGCCCAGCCAAACGAGAGACGCTTGCTGAACTTGAGCACCGCCTGCAGGCCGTCGACCAGGTCGTTCGGGTTCCAGGTGTCGCGCTGCCGCACGTAGTTCAGGCCGAGAAACTCATCCGCCATTCGATCCCAGATCCGCTTCACGGCGATCTTCTGTGTCGGGTACGCCACGGTGCGCTCGAGCAGGCCGTCGATCCACACCGGCACGGTGACGACCGGGCGCACGTTGTCGATTTCGCGCAAGCCCAGCAGCGTTGTCGCGGGAAGCTCGTCGGCCATTTGTTCTTCGACCGACGCCGCGAAGCGATTGATCAACTCGATGACGATGGCGTCCCCCAGACTGCTCGCGTCCCGTTCTCCCTCGAAGTTGAACGGATCGTACAGGTCGCCGTGCCGCGCGAAGACCTTGTGCCGGCGCTGCACGTCGAGCAGCTCGTCGCACTCGGCCGGGTCGTGGGGGAAGGGGTGGTCCGCGCGATTCGACAACCCCAGGCTGCGAATGATCGACTGGCGCAGCAGGTCGTACTCGGGCCCCCGCAAGTGAAAGAACCAGTCGTGGTTGCCCACCATGTACCAGATGCGCACCGGAACGGCTTGCTCGGCGCCATCGCGCGCCGGGCGCCCGCCGGAGAGCGCCGCGGGAATGCGCAGGCCACCATCGGACGCCAGCTCGCGCAGGACCGCGAACGAGCGATCGTTGTGCTTGAGAATGTCGTTCGTGATGCTGGTGACGAGCTCGATGAATTCCAAGCGATGCGGATTGGTCCAGGGGCGCACATCGCGGCGCGCGAGCCAGTGCGACGAACGAATGACGTCGAGCACGTCTCCCAGCAGCACCAGATCGATGCGCTCGATGGGCCGATAGCGCCCGTCGGCGCGCCACGAGGCGCTGGCCGCCAGGTCGTGCAGCCGCTCGGCAAAGATCTCGAACGCCCCGGACGAGATCGTCGTGCCGCTGGTACCGTCGGTCAGATGTAAGTCGCTGATGATGACGAGCATCGCAACGTCCTTGTTGCTCGCTGCTGGGGCGCTCGTGCGCGGCAAATCCCTGCCGGAGCGCGTGCGCGCCTGATGAGATACGTCGGGTTTATCGGCCGCGCGCGAGGGTAAACATAAGGCGCGTTACGACTTCGTAAGTCTGCCTCCGCGCCGCAGCCGCCGCGCGCGTGAGCAAAGCTGCTAGCAATGGGATACTAGCAACAGGTGCGTTCGATCAGAATGGACCAGTGGCACGACCGCAACATCAAGGGGCCATGGCGCAGAGTGATCGGCCGGCTACGCGAGCAGGTCACGTATGGGCGAGCCGGGGCAGACCACCAGCGGACGGCCTTGCGAGTCGTGCAGCACCAGATCGTTCGGCACGCCCAGGCAGTGGTAGACCGTCGAGATGAGATCGACCGGCCGCGTCGGCAGCGAAGCGGGATACGCCGCGTAGCGATCGGACGAGCCGTATGTGATCCCCCCGCGAATGCCCCCGCCGGCCAGCACCGTGCTGAAGCAGCCGGGCCAGTGATCGCGGCCGTCGGCGCCGGCGCCGGCATCGCTGTTGCGCTGCCCCACGCGCGGCGTGCGGCCAAACTCCCCCGTCCAGACGACGAGCGTTTCGTCGAGCATGCCGCGCTGGCCGAGATCCTCGAGCAATGCCGAGAAGGCCTGGTCCGCGGGGGGCATCAAGCGCTCCTTGAGATCAATGAAATTGCGGCTGTGCGTGTCCCAGTAGACGCTCACGTTCTTGATGCCATCGCTGGGCCAGAAGATCGTCACCAGCGGCACGCCGCGCTCGACCAACCGCCGTGCTTGCAGCACTGACTGACCGTGTGGGTTCATGCCGTAGCGCTCGCGCACTTTGACCGGTTCTCGCGTGAGATCGAACGCCTCGCCCCCGGCCGATGAGTCGAGAATATCGAACGCCCGGGCGTAGTGCTGCGACATGGCCGCCACGCGATCGTCGGTGGCAAACAGCCGTCGCTGTTCGTCGATCGACGACACGAGCGCGCGGCGATCGTCGAGCCTTGCCGCGGTGATCTCCGGCCGGCGGTCGAAGTCGGCCACGTGGTAATCGGCGCGGCTGGGGTCGTGGTCGATCGTGAGGGGATCGAACGCCTTGCCCAGCCAGCCGGAGAACTGGCCGTGGCTCTGCTCGACGAAGCGCGGCACGTCGTTCTCGAGCTTGGGGCGCATCGAGACGAACGGCGGCAGTACTCCCCGTCCGTGGCCGAGCTTGGCCAGCACCGAGCCGAGATGGGGCCAATCAAGCGCAAGATCGTCCGACACGGGGGGCGGCTGGCCGGTGAGCAGAAAGTGCGTGGCGGTCGTGTGGTTTACGTCGCCATGCGTCATCGAGCGCACGATCGCCAGCTTGTCGACGTGGCCAGCCAGGCATGGAAAGTGTTCGCAGATCGAGATACCCGGCACGTTCGTCGCGATGGGGGAGAACTCGCCGCGAAAATCCTCCGGGGCGTCGGGCTTCATGTCCCAGGTGTCTTGCTGCGCCGGCCCACCCCACATGAAGAGCAGGATGCACGCCTTCGCGCGGCCGAAGCTCGACGCGGCGGTGTTTTTGGCGGCGCTCTCATTGGCCAGCGCCCGCGCGCGCCCCGCCAACAGGCCCGGCAGCGATAGTCCGAGGAGGCCCAGGCTCCCGGCGCGCAACAACTCGCGCCGCGGCACGGCGCCGCGTTCGAGTTCTTGGAAGTTATGGCAGGCAGTTCGTCGCGCCATGGCGGGGCAGTGTTTCTTAGGGCAATTCCGACCCTTTGACTATACCAGGGATCGCAGGCCTCAGAAAATGTCGGCCGTGGCGGTACTGATTGAACCTCAATGCGAGGTTTCTCGGAATCGCCACCGGCGACACGGTAGAATCAAGGAATGGAACGGCTGTCACTCATCTTTGAGTTGCTACCTGTGGCGATACTTGCCGCCACCGGTTTTGGAGCCCTGTTTTTGGCGAGGTCGCCGCTCATTAACCAAACGAGAGGGTGTCTTGATACTTACGCTGCTGGCATGCATCGTCATCGCGCCGATTCTTTCTGTCCTTTTCGCACCGATCGACCTAGTGCGCGAGCATGCGAGACGAAGGAGCGAAGGAACCTGTTCCGGCGCTAAACCATAGCAAGCGACCACGAACGTCACCGGGACACGAGATTCCGCGCGGCGAGTATTGTCTACGGCGTCAGCAGGCCCCGCTTCGCCATCCATTCGGCGCAGACCTTGGGCCATTGCGTCAGGGCCGGGTCATCCTTTCCCAGGCCGAAGCCGTGTGGGCCTTGTTCGAAGATCAAGAGCTCGCCCGGCACGCCCGCCTTGCGCAGGGCTTGAAAGAACAGGATGCTATTCTCCGGCGGCACCGGCTTGTCGGCCGCGCTGTGGACGAGGAACGTTGGCGGTGTCTCGGCCGTCACCTGCAACTCGTTCGAGAGGGATTTTATTAGCTCAGCGTCGGGATTCTCGCCGAGCAAATTCTTGCGCGAGCCGGAATGGACCGCCTCGCTCGTGAACGAAATTACCGGGTAGCAAAGAATCGCAAAGTCGGGACGCGACGATTGCCGCTCGACGGCGTCGGTCGAGTTCGCATCACCGGCGTCGAAGTGCGTGGCCGCGGTCGAGGCGAGATGTCCCCCGGCAGAGAAGCCGAGCACGCCAATACGGTCGGCCTTCAAGTGCCATTCGCTGGCCTGGGCCCGCACCGTGCGTAGCGCGCGCTGCACGTCCTGCAAAGGCGCCGGATGGTGGTAGCGCGGCGCCAGGCGATACTCGAGCACCATGCCCGCCACGCCAAGCGTGTTCAACCAGCGGGCGACGTCGTGTCCTTCGTAGGTCACGGCCAAATGTTGATAACCGCCGCCGGGGCAGACAACGACCGCGGCGCCCGTCGCCTTGTCGGCCGGCGGCAGGTAAACCGTGATCCGCGGCTGATCGAGCGGCTCGTTGCCGACCGCGCCGGGGGCGCCGTCGGGCCAGAGATAGACCACCTCGGGGGTGACTTCGGAGACAGGTTGATCTTCGGCATCGACGGGAGCATGCATGGCCAGGCAGACGAGCGGGAGTACGATGAGCGCGGCAAGTTTCATGGTGTGGTTCTCCAGGGGCGTGTCGCAGCAGCTTAATCGCCGCGGCGCGCGGCTTCAAATCGAGGCCCGCCGGCTGCAATGGACGGAGATCGCGACTAAGATCGAAGGACTTCGCCCCACCGTGAGAGAGCACGCCGATGAGTAGAACTCGCTGCGCCACGCTACTGCTATTTATCTTCGCCCTGACTGCGGGTTTGCGGTGGACGCAGGCCGCCGAGGAGGGACCGGAGCGCCGCCCGCCGAACATCGTGCTGCTCTACACCGACGACCAGCGGTTCGATTCGATCCACGCTCTGGGCAACCCGGTGATCGAGACGCCGGCGCTCGATCGACTGGTCGCCGAGGGGACGGTTTTCCGCAATTCGTTCGTCACGACGGCCATCTGCTGCACGAGCCGCGCCAGCCTGTTCACGGGGCAATACGCGCGGCGCCACGGCATTCACGATTTTTCCACTCCGCTCGTTCCTGAAGCGCTGGCCGAGACATTTCCGCTGCAATTGCGCGCGGCTGGCTATCGTACGGGCTTTGTCGGCAAGTGGGGGGTGGGCAATGTGATGCCCGAGGAGTCGTACGACTACTGGCGAGGTTTTCCAGGTCAAGGGAAGTTCTTCGACGACGATCGACCAGGACTGCATCTGACCGATCGGCAGGGAGAGCAGGCGCTCGAGTTCCTCGACGGCTGCACGGCCGAGCAACCCTTCTGCTTGCAGGTCAGCTTCAAGGCGCCTCACACCGAGGATCCGGCCCAGCGGCAAATGCCCCCGTCGGCGCGCTACGAGTCGCTGTACGAAGACAGCGAGATGCCGATCGTGCCGACGGCGAACGAGGAGTCCTTCGCGCGGCTGCCGAAGTTCTTGCAAGATTCCGAGGCGCGGATCCGCTGGGCGAAGCTGTTCGATACCCCGGAGAAGTATCAGGCCTCGGTGCGAGATTACTTCCGGCTAATCACCGGCGTGGACGACGTGGTCGGTCAGGTCCGGGCGCGGTTGGCCGAACGCGGACTGGCCGAGAACACGGTCATCATCTTCACGGCCGATAACGGTTATTGCCTCGGCGAGCACGGACTGTCTGGCAAGTGGTTCATGTACGAGGAGTCGATCCGCGTGCCGCTGGTGATCTTCGATCCGCGCCACGCGGCGAACGAGCGGGTCGCCGAGCGCGACGAGATGGCGCTCAATATCGACATCGCGCCAACGATCCTCGAGTTGGCTGGCGTACCCGTGCCCGCGTCGATGCAGGGGGCGAGCCTGGCGCCGCTCGTCGAAGGGAGGCGCGATGTCGCCTGGCGCGATCGCTGGTTCTACGAGCACCTGTTCGAACACAAGGGCCTGCCCAAGAGCGAGGGCGTGCGCACCGAACGGTGGAAGTACGTGCGATTTCTGCTGCCGGACGGACGCTACGAGCAGTTGTTCGATCTGCGGATGGATCCGCGTGAAGAGCAGGATCTGGCGCGCGACGCGAAACATGCCGGTCGCCTCGAAGAACTGCGCACCGCATGCGATACGATGCTCCAGCGCGCGGAATAGCTCGTCGGCGTCCGATCGTGCCAGGCCTCCTGAACGCCGCTAGCCTGATTTGACCCGCTCGTGGTGGACGGTCATGTAGATCGAATCGCCCCGCGCGACCTCTTTGCCTTGCTCGTTCAAGACGATGCTTTCGCCGTGAATGATGTGCCGGCCGAGTCGCGGAATGCTCGACTCGCAGCGGATCGTACCGCCGGAAACGGGGCGCAGGTATTTGATCCGCAGGTCGACCGACACGAGGATGTGCCCCTCGGCGTGCAGCTCGCGGTACATGTCGGTCAGCAACAAGGCGTGCGCGATCCCCGTATCGACCAACGTGGCGATCATGCCGCCGTGGATGATGCCGGCCGGCTGGCAGAGATCCTCGCGCCAGGTGATCTCGGTCTGCGACCAGCCCGGCCGCATGTCGACCACGCGCAGGCCGATCAGGTTGAAGAAGGGAAAGTCACGGGTGAAGTCGAGCAGGCGGTCTCGGTCCGCCTCCCAGGATTGAGCGTCGCTCATATCGGTACCTTCGAGTGTGGGGTAAGGGGCAGTGCGGGCGGTTTCTGCGGCGCTGCGCGGGTACGTCGGATGCTTGAGCCAGTGGCACACTTCCGCCAGACGGGGCAGGCCGCGTCGCGGACCATCTCTGTGCCGGCTGCGGCGCCACGGGCCGCTCGCGGGGACGAAGCATGCCTCGGGGTGGGACCGATGATGATACCCGGAACGGGCTTTTGGCGCGACTGGACGCGCGGCGGCCGAGTGGGCTAAGCTGCCCCGACCCAAGATTCTTGCCGCGCGAACGAAGTGTCAGGGGCGCCAAGTCTTGCTTCGCGCCGACGCACGGCCACCGCGCGTTCGTCCAACTGCCACGACTCCGGGATTGCCGATGGCTCGTAAGAAGACCAATACGTTCGTGCCGCGGGGGGCGCAGACGGCCCCGGTCAAGGTTCCCAAGACGGCCACTCCAGCGGTCCACGCCAGACACGCTAAAACCCCCCCGGTCGATGGCACCCGCGAGATGATCGAGGCGATCGCCTTCGCCCTGATTCTTGCCTTTTTGTTCCGGACCTTTGCCGGGCAGGCCTTCGTGATTCCCACCGGCTCGATGGGGCCGACCTTGATGGGGCGCAACAAGGATCTCGTCTGCCCCGAATGCGGGCACGAGTATCGCGTCGGGGCCAGCAGCGAGGTGAACCAGGCGACGGGCGCGATTATGCCCGACTGGCTCGTCGAATCGGTTACCTGCCCCAACTGCCGCTACACGGCCAGCGTCTTCGAGGACCCCCACACGAATACGCTGCCCAAGGAAGTCTATCCGTCCTATGGGGGCGACCGGCTGTGGGTCTCGAACGCCACCTATGAAGTGGCCGATCCGTTGCGGTTCGACGTCGCGGTGTTCAAGAATCCCGAGCAGGCCCGAGAAAACTACATCAAGCGCATCGTCGGGTTGCCGGGCGAGACGGTGCGGATCGAATCGGGCAACTTGTTCATCAAGGGGCCCGGTGAAGCCGATTTCGAGATCGCGCGCAAGGAGCCTAAGAAGATCCTGGCCGTGATGCAGACCGTGTACGACCACGATCAACCGGCGGCGCGTCTCGAGGCCTGGGGCTGGCCCGCCCGCTGGCACTCGACGGACGAAGGGAATGCCTGGGTCGCCGAGCCCGAGCAGCACAGCTTTACCACGCAGGGGCAAGGGGGAGCCGAGAGTTGGCTCCGCTATCGGCACCTTCCTGCCAGCTTCGACGATTGGAAGCAACTCGAGGCCGGCAACGCCTTGGCCCGGCAGCCGCGTCCGCAGTTGATTACCGACTTTTGCGCCTACGACACCGGCTCGCCCAGCCCCGAATACCCTCATTTCGAGCCCAGTCCCCGCTCGCTTGGCCTGCACTGGGTGGGGGATCTGATCCTCGAGGCTGAAATCGAATTGCTTGGCGAGGAGGGGGAGGTGGTGTTCGAACTGGTCGAGGCAGGGCGACGATTTCAGGCCCGGATCGACCTTGCCACCGGCAAGGCCACGCTGCGCGACTCGCAGAACGAAAAATTCGCTCCCACGGCCGCCACGTCGATCTCGGGTCGTGGCCTGCACGAGGTGCGATTCGCCAATGTCGACGACAAGCTGTGGCTTTGGATCGACGGCAACGTGGTCGAGTTCGACACCCCTACCACGTACGTGGCTCCGCCGGCGGAACGGCCCACGCCCGACGATCTCGCGCCGGCGGGCATCGCCTCGAAGGGTGCGGAACTGCGCGTGCGGCACCTGCGTCTCTCGCGCGACCTGTATTACATCGCTACCCGCATCGATGGTGGCGCGTATGCTCAGAATCTCATGGCAATCACCGATTTCGACGCCAATCCGTACCTGTTTGGGGCCGAACGGCTGACCGAGAGGAAGTTGGCCGATTTCATGTCGAATCCGGAGCAGTGGGAGAGCTTCGACCGGCGGCGGCGGGTCGAATTCGGTCCACTGGCCGACGATCAGTTCTTCGCCTTGGGAGACAACAGCCCCAACAGCAGCGACAGCCGCTATTGGAGCGACCACTATTTCGAGCGGGATCTCCTGATTGGTAAAGCCTTTTTCGTCTATTGGCCCCATGCCTGGCCTACCCCCTGGCACGTAAGCCTGCGTCCGTTGGGCTTCGACTGGCAGGTCCCCTTCTACCCCGACGTGCGTCGCATGCGGCTGATCCACTAAAGAGGGGTGTCGGCGGGGGGCCGCCCCGACGGGGGCTACTTGCCGCCAATGGGGGCGATTTTTCAAAAAACCGTTTGACTCATCCGCGACCATTTTCTAGGCTCTGAGAATCGAAGGGGAAGTCTAGGTAAATTCCCCGCACCTGATTCTCATGAACCGAGGAGCCGCTCGTGAACGCCGAGTGAGGGTCTAGCTGGCCCTCGCCGAGAAGTTCTACGCTCGGTTCGTTCGTGGCTTTTCGGTGAATGCTCGTCGTGGAAGCTCGCTGGCTTCCCCTCTTCACGAGCCTTTCAGCCCGCACACCAAACGGCTTGCCGTTGGTCCGCTGCTGACTGCTTCACCGCACGATCAAGCACGCTTCGTTGCTTGAGCCACTTCTGCCGGATCGGGCGCGCGGTATCCGTCTGTGTGACGCGACTTCTTGGTGAGCTTGGCTTGGTCTCTCTGCTCGGCGGCGGCCATTCAGCCCTTAGTTGCGAGACGCCAAGATGAAAACGTTGCACATTGCGATCCATCGCGCGAAGCAGTTCGCCCCCGTTGCTGTCCGGCGAATGACGTATTTCGCGGCGCTGATGTTGGCCACGTTGGGCCTCGCGCCGCCGGCTCAGGCAGCGCCCGTCGTGCTGAGCGACACGGGCCTCAATAGTAGCGTCACGATCGATCCCACCTCGCAGTCGGGCATTTCGAGTTGGGTCGTCGATGGCGTCGATCATCTCTACCAACAGTGGTTCTGGTTGCGCATCGGGTCGGTCGGCGGCGAAGCGTCTCTCGATACGCTCGTCCATAACAGTCTGACCGACATGATCGTGGCCAATACGAACTTCACGCCGGGCGACGACACGCTCGTCGCGCGCTACTACGATCCGGAGCCACTGAGCCGCTTCGAGGTCGAACTGCGCATCACGCTGCAGGCGGGGGCCGTCGGTTCGAACAGCGCGAGCCTGACGCAGCAGATCACGGTCAAGAACACGAGTGGCGCCGCGCTCCCCCTGCGGCTCTTCATGTTCTCCGACTTCGATATGAACGGTACCGTCGACTTCGATACCGTGAACATCACGGGAGGCAACACCGCCACGCAGAGCGATGGCGAAACCCTCATCGAATCGCAGATCGTGACGACGCCCGCCCCGTGGCGCTATCAGGCTGACGATCGCAACGACCTTTTGATGCTGCTCAACAACGCCACTCCCACTACGCTCGACAACACGGCCACCTACGCGGGGCCGGGCGATCCGGCCTGGGCCTTCCAGTGGAATGCCAGCATCCCGGATGGTGGCAGCTTCATCATCTCCAATTCGCAGAGCGTGCAGGCCTCTTTCCTGGTGCCGGAGCCGGCAACGATGGGCGTGGCCCTCATGGGCGGCTTGGGCTTGTGCGGCTTCGCCTGGCGGTCTCGTCGCCATCGACGCGTGGCCGGCTGAGCTGATAGTCCGCCGTGGGCAAACCCTTTCACCAGGGCGGAAAAACCCCTCGGGCGGTTGAATCCCCCGCCGCCGGGCACGTACACTCTAGCTTTTCCGTTTCTCGACTTATGTGGCGCGCCAGGGCTCAAGCTGCCGGCGCGCGGAAAGGGTTCCCTCATGCAGATCGACAATTGCAAGCAGATCTTCGACGAACTCCCCAATCGTTTCAATGCCGCCGCGGCCGCGGGTTGGAACGCGAAGATCCAGTTCAACATCGCCGGCCCCAAGGGTGGCAACTTCGTGGTGAACGTCGACAACGGCAGCCTGACCACCAGCGAAGGCACCGCCGACAGCCCGACCGCCACGATCAACACGAACGACGACACCTGGATCGGCATCGTCAGTGGCACCACGAACCCGATGACCGCCTTCACGCTCGGCCAACTCAAGGTGCAAGGCAACATGGGGGACGTCATGAAGATGCAGACGCTGCTCAAGGCCTAGTCGTCGTCTGCCCGCGCTCGACGAGCTCGGCCGCCCGCGTAGCACTCAGTCGAAAGATGGCCCGATGAGTACCGAAGTCCGCACGGGTCAGCTTCGCTGCGCGGCTGCCGTTTCGACGCAGGCCGATACGGCCTCCGCGATCGAAGAGGCCTGCGAGCGCGCTCTGGCCGAACTGCAAGCGCCACCCCACCTGGCGCTCGTGTTCGTCTCACCGCATCACGGCCCCGATTTCGCCCCCTGGGCGGCGCGGCTGCGCGCGCGATTGGGAAGCGCGCACGTGCTGGGATGTACGGGCGAGACCATCGTCGGGGGCGCCCTCGAGCTCGAGGAACGCCCCGCGCTCTCCGTGTGGCTGGCGCATCTACCGAACGTGGACGTCGTGCCGATGCACCTGACCTTCGAACGCACACCCGAGGGGGGCTCGATCATCGGCTGGCCCGAGCGCCTGGATGGCGAGTGGCCCGACGACGCGACGCTCCTCTTGCTGGCCGAGCCGTACAGCTTTCCGGCCGATGTGCTCTTGGAGCGGCTCGACGAGGATCGACCGGGCGTCCAGGTTATCGGGGGCATGGCGAGCGGAGGGTTTCAACCCGGGCAGAACCGCTTATTTCTCGACGGCGAAGAGCTGGCCGAGGGGGCCGTCGCCGTGCTGCTGTCGGGGGCGCTGCGCGTGCGCAGTGTCGTCTCGCAGGGCTGCCGCCCCATCGGTCGCCCTTTTGTCATCACCAAAGCCGACCGCAATATCATCGTCGAGCTGAGCGGTCGTCCGGCGCTCGAGCAGTTGAGCAAACTCTACGGTGAGCTCCCCACGGCCGACCAACTCTTGATACGCCAAGGCCTGCACGTCGGCACGGTGATCAACGAGTACCAGGAAACGTTCCAGCGGGGCGATTTCCTGGTTCGTAACGTCATCGGCAGCGATCCGGCCAGTGGCGTCATCGCCGTGGGCGATTATGTGCGCGTCGGCCAGACGGTGCAGTTCCACATTCGCGACGCTGACACGGCCGATGAGGACCTGCGGGAGCTTCTGGCTCGGGCCCGCGAAGACGCCCCCGCTCCGCCCCGCGGCGCCTTGCTCTTTTCCTGCAATGGTCGTGGCACGCGCATGTTTCCCGAGCCCCACCACGACGCCGGCGCGATCCAGCGCGACCTGGCGGGGCTGCCGCTGGCCGGCTTCTTCGCCCAGGGTGAACTAGGACCCATCGGCGGTCGCAATTTCGTCCACGGCTTTACGGCCAGCGTGGCGCTGTTCGAAGACGCCCGTTGATTCTGGCCGGGGTCCGGGGCGCCAGTAGCCTGGGGAAGAATACCCTCGTGGCATTCTTCCCCCCTCGCCCATCGGTCGGGGGACGCCAGGCCACGGCGTCGCTATACTAGGCGGCCAGACGCCTGATCTGGCCGCTCACGTCCGTCGCACGTCACGTCACTATGCGTATTCTGCTGGTCAACGATTCTCCTCTCGTCGGGAGTGGTTCCGGTACGACGACCGAGGAACTCGGCCGCGCGCTATTGCGCGCGGGGCACGACGTGCGCGGCTTGTTGTTGGCCGATCGGAGGGACATCGCGGCGCCGTTTCCTGTGCGAGCCGTTGTTTGCTCCACGAGCGCGCCAGCGGCGGAGCTCCCTTTCGACTTTCCGGTCTGGACGTGGCATCCGGCGTCTCGGGCGACGTATGCCATGCTGGCGGAGGCGGAGTTTCATCGACTCCGCGAGGTGCTCCGGATCGAGCTCGATCGTGAGGTAAGCGATTTCGATCCCGAGGTGATTCACTGCCAGCACTTGGGGCTCTGGGCGCATCTGGCACTCGAGTCGGGGGTGCCCTATGTAGTCAGCGCGCACGCGGCCAGCCTGCAGGTGGCGTGCGAGGATGCCCGCCTGCAACTCTTGGCCGAGCAGGCGGCGGAAAACGCCGCGGCCTTGATCGCCTCGAGCGAGGATCTGTCTGCCGAGATTCGCCGCCGTCTGCCCGGCGTCGAAACTCGCCTCGAGCTTGTGCGACCCGCGTGGGATCGCGCCGCCATCGCACGATCGCCGCAGCCGGGCGAAGCTCACCTTCGGGGGGAGCTGGGCCTGCCATCGGGCGAGAGTCCCCTTGTCGTGTTCGCTGGCACGCTCGTTCCGCGCCATGGCGCCACCACACTCATCAACGCGGCGGCGATCTGCGAAAGTATGCACCCGACGCTGCGGTTGTTGATCGTGGGGGACGGCCCCCAGCGTGAGGAGTTGCACCTGCAAGCCGGTCGGCTATCGCTCGAGCGAACCCACTTCCTGGGCTGGCAGCCGCGTGCAGCCGTGCAGCATTTGCTGGGCGAGGCGGCACTGGCCGTGGTCCCTTCGCATGGGGCCCCATCGACTTGGGCGATGCTCGAAGCGCAGGGGGCCGGCGCGCCGATCGTCGCCAGCGCGGGAGACGGTCGCGAGGAGCTGCTTTCGCTCGCAGCGCGCGAGCTGGTTCCCCCCGACGATCACGAGTTACTGGCCGACGCCATCCTCCGCGGCATCGCCGAGGGATGGAAAAAGAAACCGTCGGCGATGGTCACCGCACAAGAACTCGATCCCGCACGTTGGGCCCGCGAGAACATCGCGATCTACGAGCGAGCGCGGCGCGAACGCGGGCCGAGGGTTTAGCCTCGGTGTTTTTAGTATTGTCGCGGCGGCGCCACCTGCGGCGCCTGCGAAATCTGCGTCTGCGGCGCGTAGATCGGAGGCTCTTGCAGTCCATGCTGGACGGCCGTGGCCAGGGACGAGCCGAGCGGACGTCCGTCTCCGGGTGTGGGCTCGGCTTCCGCAGCGAGTCGACGGGCAGAGAGCTCGCGCCAGGCCACGACGCTCGCCGGGGGCGCGCCCTGCGGACGGTAGCCGGCCGGCCGATCCATGGCCACGAGCTGCCCCTGGCTGCGTACGCGGACCATCAACTGGTCGAGCTCGGCCGATTGATCCCAGTCTTTCGCGACCTCGCGGCCGTCGAGCGTCGTGGCCACTCGCACGCCGGCGCCGCGCTTGGTTTTCTTTTCGAAATAGCCGGTGGTATTCAGCTTCGACACGATGCGATCCAGCTCGGCCCGCGAGATATCGAGTTCCCAGGTCTCTTTGATCGGCGCGCCACCGGCGGCTAGTCGTGCGGCGGCGGCGCGGTCGGCCGTGGCTGGCGCCTGCGTGGGAGCGGGCAGCTTCGACTCGATCGTGACCCGGGCCAGGGCGAGGTCCGTACGTCCGCTGGGATGAGGATAGACGAGCTTCAGCGTTCCGGTCGACTCGCCCGGCTCGGGATTGCTCGCCGTGCGGTCGTACGAGACGAGTTGTCCTTCGACGTGCGTAATCGCCAGGGGCAAATTCAGGCGGCTGGCGTCGAGACGGTATTCGAGCGAGGCTCTTTCATACAGACCGGCCGCCGAATCGCGCCGGACGATCGACTGAAAGGGTGACGAGCAACCCAGGCATGCCAGCACCAGCATGGCGGTCACGGCCAGCGAGCGTACGGCAGGCGACGGCGACACGATCACTTGTAGTCCTCGCGAATCGGATGGAACACGTCGAGAGCGCGGACCGGCCGATCGCCGGCGATCACCTTATGCTTCACGCCCCCGGGAATGCGCCACATCTCCCCCTGTCGCACGATGCGCGACTCGCCGCCGACGATGAACTCGGCCTCCCCTTCGAGCATCAATCCGAGTTGCTCGTGCGGGTGACTGTGTTCCTCGACCACGGCGTGCGGCTCGAATTCGACGAGCGAGAGCATCACGTTCTCGCCGTACGTCGTATAGATATCGACGCCCGGAAAAATACGGTGGTGCGCACAATCTTTCTTATCGACGAAGTAACGGAACATCTTGATCGATCCCCAGCGTCGCGGTGGATTGCCTAGTTTGACTCGCCTCGTCATTCGCCCAGTTCTTCGGCGATGCGGAGCAGGCGATTGTACTTCACCAGCCGCTCGCTGCGGACGATCGAGCCGATTTTGATCTGCTCGCCGGCCGCCCCGACCGCGAGATCAGCGATGGTCGTATCCTCGGTTTCGCCGCTGCGCGCCGAGACCACACGCGTGTAGCCTGCTTCCTGGGCGATGCGCATCGTGTAGAGAGTCTCGGCAAGCGTCCCGATTTGATTGACCTTGATGAGCACGGCATTGGCGGTCTGTTCGCCGATCCCACGTCGCACGCGGCGGGGGTTGGTGGCGAAGAGATCGTCGCCCACCAGTCGCACACGATCGCCTAGACGGCGGGTGAGTTCCTGCCAGCCCGACCAATCTTCTTCGGCCAGGCCGTCTTCGATGCTCACGATCGGGTACCGATCCACGAGCGCCACGAGTTGCTCGATCATCTCCTGGTTCGTGAGCCGTGCATCGCCGGTCGCCGCCAGGCGATAGTGCGAACCGTCGTAGAAGTGAGTGGACGCGACATCGAGGGCGATCGCAACGTCGGCGCCAGGGCGCAGGCGTGCCGCCTCGATCGCGCGGGTGACCATCTCGATCGCCGAGTCATTGTCGGGCAGTCGCGGACCGAAACCTCCTTCGTCGCCGACGAGGCGCCCCTCGTAGCCGGACGCTTTCAGTAGTTCGCCGAGGCGACGATAGACACGCACGATCCATTCCAGGCCCGTGCGATAGTTCGGCGCGCCGACGGGCAGGATCAGCACGTCTTGAAAGTCGAGATTCCCCCCGGCGTGCAGTCCGCCCGAGATCATGTTCGTCATCGGCAGCGGCAGGCGGGGGCCGAATGTCGTGGCCGGGCTCCTGCTTACACGGTGCATGGTCGGTGCCGGGATGGCCAATTGCCGGCAGAGATCACCTTCATCGGCTTGAAAGAGTTGAGTGGTTAGCTCGTGAAGGTGCCGATAGAGCGGCACGTCGCGGCTGGCGGCCGCCGCATGTGCCGCGGCCAACGACACGCCCAGCAGCGCGTTCGCCCCGAGACGCGATTTGTTCTCCGTGCCATCCAACTCGATGAGTCGCGCGTCGAGCGTAAGCTGATCTTCAACCGCATGGCCGACCAGCGCGGGACCGATCGCGGAGCGCACGTTCTCGACCGCCCGCGACACGCCGCGGCCGTCGTAGCGGTTCGCGTCATCGTCGCGTAGCTCGAGTGCTTCGGCCGTGCCGGTGCTGGCGCCCGAAGGAACACTGGCCCGGCCCCACGCGCCGTCGTCGACGCGAATGTCCACCTCGACCGTAGGCAACCCGCGGCTGTCGAGGATTTCGCGGGCCTGAATCTCGGCAATGCGTGACAAGCGTGAGACTCCTTCGTTCACGAAACGCGGGCTAGCTGGCTGGCGAGCTCGTCGCGGAATTGGCCCCAGGTCGTGGAGCCGCGTCCCAGCGTATCGCGACACAGCGCGCGAACCGCATCGCATTTCGACTCGTCGGTGAGATACTCGATCTTGCTCTTGCCGTCGAGCCGCGCCCAGGCACAGCCGGCGAGATTCTGCACGCCGCGCCCGATGAGATCCTCGTACTCAGGCTGGCCTACGCGCGGCTGTATTTGCTGGGCATATTGCTCCAAGAAGCCCTCGATCAACATCAGCATCGCCTCGTGCCGCGGCGCCCTATAAAACGCCTTGAGCACGAGATGCGAGAGGAAAAACCCAAGATCGAAGGCCGGATCGCCGTAGTGGCCCGTCTCGAAATCGACGAGCATCAGCCCCGTTGACCACACGAGCAGGTTTTTCGGGCTGAAATCGGCATGGACGAGTGAATGGCGATGCTTGAGCACCGACGCGATCAACCGCTCGAAGGCATCGCGTACGTCCGGCACGTTGCGCGCCACCTGGCGGTAGTAGGGATCGAGGCGCAATTCATCGAAGTAGCGGCGATCTTCCAGCCGACGCGCCACGTCGGCGTCCTGCCAGGTGCCGGCGTGGAGTTGGCCGAGCAGCCTGCCGCAGGCGGTCGCGATCGCGCGATCGAACTCGCCGGCCAGCAGATCGGCTTTCCAAACGCGATGCTCGCGCGGCGCGGCCGTCATCGCGAAAAGATGGTTCTCGCGATCCTCGCGCAGGATCTCGGGCGTGCGATTGGTCACGCCGTGACAGACGCGCAGCACCTCGACTTCGCGCCAGATGCGCTCGGTGCTGCAGAACCAGGGATCGGCGGTGCGCAATTGGGGCCGCGCCTGTTTCACGACGAAATCGGCCGCCGAGCCATCGACGAAGCGGATGTACAGCACTTCATTCGAGACGCCGCCGGCAAGGGACTCGACCGTGATGTATGACGCGCGCGCAATCCATCCCTGGCGTCGTAGATACGCTTCGGCATTCCCCGCGTCGATCACCTCCATGCAGCCAATATCGAGGTGGCGGGGAGGAGGGTCAAGCGGCCGACGTTTCGATGACCACCTCTCCTACTGAATCAATGTGTTCAGCTTTCCGATCGGGAACGTAGGCCATCAGTCGATCTGTTCCTTCCCGACACGAGCTCCCGTGGGAACCTCCGCGTGCAGATTGTCGGGCGTGATCGCAGCGAGCAAATCGTCCAGTCGATAGACATGCTTGCGGGGCGTGATGACAAGCCGATCACCGCGCAGATCCATATCCGCCACGGTTCCCGGCAGCACGCCGAGCGATTCCACCAGCTTGCTCGGCACGCGAATGGCGAGGCTGTTTCCCCATTTGGCGAACTGCACTTTCATGGTCGCTCCTTCCCTCTTGGTGTTTACGATTTCGATTCGGTCGACAGGCGATGGATATACAAATCCCCATGACGACCGAGTCAAGGATGCTCTCCCCTGGCAGAATGGTGGTCACGGAGCGACAGGGAATAGGCCCTCACGCTGGATTATTGGTCGAGAGTGGCGTTACAATAGAGCGCCAGAACTACTCGTTCGAGTTCGAAAAGTGGCAGGGAGATTCTGATGAACAACACCGATAAATCGCAGCAGGCACAGTTACTCGCCGATATTCACTACAGCGTCGAGGAGGGGATCACCGGTATTTTCCTCATCACGAGCAATGCGGAAGTCGAGGCCCAGCCTCAAGAGCCGATCAAGCTACTCGAGGTGAATCGCAACACCATTCCCACCGGAGTGATGCCTCTCTATTTCAGTCCGACGCCTGCCAGCGGCGTTCACTACTCTTCCGTGATCGTCGAGGTCACGCCAGAAGAGTTTGCGAAGATTCAATCCCAGGAACTTGCGCTTCCCAGCGGTTGGAAAGTGAGCGACGAGCCGCTTCCCCGGCCTTTGGGGAG